>WFQS01000342.1 GCA_015486915.1 Desulfobacteraceae bacterium | reverse complement strand
GATATCTGCCGTACTCTCGCATGTTATACCCAGGCGCTTTTGATTGGAACGAAGGATATTTTCCACATCCTGCTTCATGTCTGCAACGGTACGGGCCACACCGGCAAAGCTGATTTTAATCACCGGGTAGGTTGTCTCCCAATCCCAGCGGGCATACGCGGCAAGGCCGTTAAAAAGTTCCTTGCGCCCCTCAAATAAGGCCTGCAAGGTAGAGATGAACAGGCTTTTCCCAAAACGACGGGGACGGGAGAGGAAATAATATTTACCGGTCTCCATTAGATCTACCGCAAGACCGGTTTTGTCGACATAAGCATATCGTTCTTCTCTGATCTCACTAAATGTCTGGATGCCTATTGGGAGTTTTTGCATTTCAACCCATAATTCCATCATTTTTCTCTCCAAAAACAATCAAAAAATTCGCGGTAAACAATATTTTATCTTTTAAAAAAAAACGGCGTCTCATGTCTTTATCTGATATACAATCATTCGACTTCATTTTGTCCCAAATAATACCCGTTATCTTGTGCTGCCCTGGGTGACGGCCAAATTTTGGCCAGTTTTGTAAAAATTTTGGCTCAATGGTGATGTCCGGGGCGGATTTGCAAACCGGACACTACTGGCTTTGAATATTAAGCGGCCTGATATGCTGAAAGGATCTCTCCGGGGCTCCCCATCATCCTGATCCTGCCTTTTTCAAGCCAGATAATCTTATCGCAATCCTCAACAGTGGTTAGTCTGTGGGCAATGATAAAAAGAGTCTGTTTTCCTTTAAAACTGTAAATTGTTCTCTGGATTGCCTTTTCACTTTTTGTATCAAGGGAGCTTGTGGCTTCATCAAAAATCATAATTTCCGGATTTTTATAAAGCGCCCTTGCTATGGCAAGCCTCTGCTGTTGTCCGCCTGAAAGCTTTACCCCGCGCTCACCCACAAATGAATCTATGTTATCCGGTAAATCATGAATAAAATCATCCATGGATGCCATTGTGCAGCATTCCATAACACGGTTTTTATCTATTTTATTATTTTCCATGCCAAATGCAACGTTTTCTGCAAGCGTACCGTCATATATATATGGCGATTGGGGGACATATCCGGTAATATTTAACCATTTTGGAAGCAATTCACGGGTTAAGCGCCTGCCGTCAATGAGTATTGCACCTTCTGATGGTTTCAAAAGTCCTATTAAAATATCCACCAACGTACTTTTCCCTGCACCTGAAGTTCCTATGATGCCAATGGTATGACCTTTTTCAATTTTGAAATTCATGTTATGGATAACTTCTATGCCATTAGTCTGATATGCAAAATAGACTTGCCTGAATTGAATACTTTTTGAAAATTCAAATTTATAATTTGCAGTAACTGTTTTAATATTTTTTCCAGTCTCATCCTGCATAACCTGATTTTTATTCCTATTTTTTACCTGTTGCTCAATTTTATTTACAGCCTGTTGCTCAGCCTGATTTGAACCCAGTGGTTCAACCTGCTGTGCAGCCTGATTTTCAGCCTCAATAAGGGTAAAGTATTGCGCCTCATTTGCAATATAGGGAAGGGAATTCCTCGCTGTTGTTATACTGCCAAGGATCTGATTCACAGCAGGTAATGCTTTCCATGCAGTAACTGCAAGAAGAGTCATGGTCCCTGTTGCATACGCTGTAGAAGTTTTACCCCATAAAAGCATTAAACAGATTGACAGGCAGAGCATGGCAAAACCAATTGTCTCTAAAATTAATACAGGAGAGCCACTGTAAAAAACCTGAATACCGAAAATTTTTGACAATGGCACAGCTTTTTTAACAAACTTTGACACAAATGTATTTTCACTCCTGGATATTTTAACATCCTTGATCCCATGAACAGCCATGGTAACTTCTTTATTTATTTTGAGCATATAATCCCTTGCCACCGTTGCAACCCTGTCCAATTGTCTTTTAATTACAGTGTAAATAAAATACGCAGAACTGCCAAGGACAATGAGAACTATAACAGAAACAGCAGGCTGAACAATAAAAAGAGCTGTGAGCATTATTACAACCATCAGAATATTATTAAAAATGGTAAGACACGGCGTAAAAAAATTTCTTCCAAGGTAAGTACGCCATTGAACCGCATTAACAAGATCTGCTGAGTTGGATTTGATATGCCATTGATATGGCAGCTCAAGAAAGCCCTTTAAAAGGATCTCACCGAAATAAGCTTCAATACCTGCGCCAAAACGCGTTATCCAGTAATTTACGATTGCCCTGGCACTATTTTTGGCTGTAATGAGTGCAACCACAATAACACTGGAAAAGATAATCAGTCCCTTTGAATTATTGAAAAAATCACAATCTATCATATGTTTTGCGAAAACAACATATCTCGAAGACAAAACAGCCTTGGAATCTGTAACCGCAGATGCAAAAAAAGCAACAGAACCAAGAGCAGCAGTTTCAATCAAAGCTGCAAATGCCATAAGCGCAAAAAGAATCCAGAACTGCTTTTTCCGATGGGGCTGAAGGCGGGAGTATATCCAGCGAAATGCCTCGATATAGTTGTAAGTGGATTGGTTTTCTCTATGCATAAGTCATGTGAAAAATTTACCGGGGCAGGTTCTGTGCGGAGGTACACTTTATATAGCTCCGCCGTTTCAATTACATTGCTTTTTTGTATGTAATCGATTGTAATTACAATATTTTTGTTTAAAATCCGTCTATATTGTCTCTTTTTTATTTATCATTGTCAGCATTCACTGGGCCCCTTATTTCAAACTCATTCGGGGTATCAAATGATTCTGTTACCTGTTAAACAGGTTTATGTAATTGAAGACCCGGTCTTTATAGACAAAATATGCTGCAAAGTCAAGGGTGAGAAATTTTGACCGCTCTGATATATAACGGCTTTAACTTTTATAATCATTGATGACGGTACATATTTTTAATTGATCCTGCTGTGTCAGATATGGATGCATTGGAAGACTTAATATCCGGGATGCACAATTTTCTGCAACGGGAAAGTCACATGCTTTATAGCCCAAATCTGCATAAACAGGCTGAAGATGTAAAGGAACAGGATAGTAGATTGCAGTTGGAATTTTATGTTTTTTTAAATTTTCCTGAAGATTAAACCTGGTTTCATTGCTATCAGTCAGAACGGAAAACTGTGCCCAGGCACTCTTTCTTTCGTCCGGTATAACGGGAAGAGTCAGTGGAATATGGCGGGATTGCAGCATTTGCGAATAACGCTCTGCAACCTGCCTGCGCTTTTCAATCTCTCCGGGAAAAATATCGAGCTTTGCAAGAAGAACTGCCGCCTGAATAGTATCCATGCGTGCATTAAGCCCCAGGCGGATATTATCGTATTTATCCTTGCCTTTGCCATGCACCCGTATTGAAGCAAGTTTTTCTGCAAGATCATCTGAATCTGTAAACACAGCTCCGCCATCACCATAGCAGCCAAGGGGTTTGGCAGGGAAAAAAGACGTGCAGGATATATCACCGAAGGTTCCTGCTTTTCTGCCCTTATACTCACTGCCAAAGGACTGTGCAGAGTCTGCTATCACGCTCAGCTTATATTGAGAAGCAATGTAGTTTATTTCATCGTAATCACAGGGAAGACCAAAAAGATCAACCGGAATTACTGCCTTTGGAATAAGATTGCCCGATGCTGCAACCTGCCTGACCGCCTGTTCCAGCTTTTTTGTTGAAATATTAAAACTTACCTGATCAATATCAACAAATACCGGAGTGGCTCCTGCAAGCCTGATAACTTCAGCAGTTGCTGCAAAAGTAAACGGAGTGGTAAAGACGGCATCACCTTTACCAATATTGAAGGCCAAAAGTGCCATGAGCAGGGCATCTGTTCCTGAACCGCATGCAATAGCATGTTTGACTTCCGCAAAATCAGCAAGCCTTTTTTCAAGTTCTGCGATTTCAGGTCCCATTATATATCTGCCATGGTTCAGTACAGCCCTTATATTTTTTTCTATTTCGGATAATATCAGTTTCTGCTGGGCAGCAAGATCCACAAAAGCAATGGGTGCAGAGATTCCGGAATTGTTGCCGTTATCAGGACCAGGACATTCTTTATCGCAGGCATGTAAATCAAAAATTCTTGAACAGATGTTGCACTTACCATTATGATCAAGTTTGTTTCCGCACTCACATACCCATCCGGTCTGCTTTGCAGGATTGCCCATGATAAGGGCATGATCCGGAACATCCCTCGTTACAACGGCACCTGCCCCCACAAACGCATACCTGCCGATTGTCACGCCGCATACAATTGTTGAGTTAGCTCCAAGTGATGCTCCTTTTTTTATCAGAGTGGAACGTATCTCATCCATCCTCCGGATATGGGATCTTGGATTAAAGACATTGGTAAAAACCACCGATGGCCCGCAAAAAACGTTTTCTTCAAGCCTTACCCCTTTATATACGGAAACATTATTCTGAATTTTGCAGCCGTCCCCTACAATAACATCAGGCCCGACGACAACATTCTGACCGATATTGCAGCTTTTTCCTATGACAGTATTTTTAAGAAGATGGGAAAAATGCCATACTTTAGTGCCTGCACCTATTTTCACATTCCAATCAACTTCAGATGTGGGATGGATAAAGATATCATCACTGTTATTTAATTTTTCAGATACCATGGAAATTCCACTTGTTATGTGAATTAATAATTAGGATCGGAGATGAAATAAGTTGTTCAGAATGCAATTCAATATCTTTTCAGCTGAGCGGCCATCTCCGTATTCGGAGATATAAGAACCGGCAGCGGGTTTTTCCTGTGCTGCTGCAGCTAATATCCGGTTGGTCTCAGCTCCGGCAAGGATATTCCAGCCGGCATCAATAGTTTCTGTCCACTCGGTCTCATCACGGAGGGTTATGCATGGCACGGAATGGAAGTATGCTTCTTTTTGTATTCCACCGGAATCTGTTAATATAATAGATGCATTTTTTTCAAGGCATACCATATCCAAAAACGAAACAGGGTCAATCAAATTCAATTTTCCGGCAATATCATTCAGGCCAAAACCTGAAATCCTGTCTGCCGTTCTGGGGTGCAAAGGTAAAACCACTTTCTGGGTTTTATTCAGTTCAGCAAGCGCTAAAAGAATTGAACCAAGCCTTTCTTTGTCATCGGTATTTTCAGCCCTGTGGACAGTCACAAGAAAATAATGCTTTGGTTCAAGTCCGAATTTCATCATGGTACCACCGGACTTATCAGCCAGTTGCGCTGCCTGAAGAGCTGCATCATACATGACGTCCCCAACATGAAAAACACCCTTTGTAATCCCCTCGCTCATAAGGTGCTTTACCGCCTGCAAAGTAGGGCAGAAAAGAAAATCGGAGATATGATCAGTAAGAATCCGGTTGATTTCTTCAGGCATTTCTCTGTTAAATGAACGAAGTCCCGCCTCAATATGAGCAACGGGGATCTTAAGTTTTGATGCTGCAAGGGCTCCTGCAAGCGTGGAATTTGTATCACCATACACCATAACCATATCAGGTTTTTCGGCCATTAACACAGCCTCGGTCTTTTCCAGCATTCTCCCGGTCATTGCACCATGAGAAACAGCCTTTACCCCTAAATTATATTCTGGTACAGGAATCTCCAGCTGCTCAAAAAAAACATCAGACATATTTTTATCAAAATGCTGACCTGTATGAATAATAATTTCATTAATGCAATCCTCATCTAAAGAGGTCTCATTGTATTGCTTTATTACCCTTGATACCGGAGCTGCCTTTATAAACTGGGGTCTTGCACCGATAATTGTAATAATTTTCATATTGTCCCTGCATGTTCAGAGTTAGATAATAAAAGGATGCTTCTCGCCTTTTTTAAAATCTATTTCTGCATTTCTGATTTTATGAACTGTTTCAAGACTTGGCCTTGTCTGTGACAGACCAAACCCGTTTCCTTGAATAATATTTTGATAACTTAAAGTATGCAGATCCGTGAACCCGCCGCTGAACTCAATTTCTTCACCATTAACTGTGATTGAACGAAATGTCCGCTGACCTGAAGCTGCAACATCTTTGGGCAAAGTTGTCTTATCCACACTTAGAAACCATCTTACCCTTGCTTTTTCAAGCTCAAGATACCCTGCTGCTTTGTCAGGTTCAAGCAGATGAACGATATTATCCTGAACCTTTCCGAAAATCCATATAAGCATATCAAAAAAATGAATCCCTATATTTGTCGCAATCCCGCCTGATTTAGTTATATCACCTTTCCATGAAATAAAATACCAGCGTCCCCTTGAAGTGATATAGGTCAAATCAATATCATATTTTTTGTCAGCTGGTGCATTATCTATTTTTTCCTTAAGTTTTATGAGGGCAGGATGCAAACGTAATTGCAGGATATTATAAACACGGCAACCTGTTTCAGACTCAATTTCCTCAAGAGCATCTATATTCCACGGGTTAAGCACAAGGGGTTTTTCACTGATTGCATGTGCTTTATTTCTTAAGGCAAACCTTATATGGGCATCATGAAGATAATTGGGAGAGCAGATACTGACAAAATCAATTTTCTTATCTTTTCTGCGAATCTTATCAATATGTCTGTCAAAACGTTCAAACTCAGTGAAGAAATCAGCTCGGGGAAAATAACTGTCAATAATACCAACGCTGTCATTTGGATCCAAAGCAGCAACAAGTTCTCCGTCGATTTCTTTTATGGCTTTCATATGCCGGGGGGCAACATACCCAGCAGCACCTATTAAAGCAAATCTTTTCATACTTTTAAAGAGCCTTTCATTTAAATATTTTTTATTAACTCAAATTCCTCACATGGATAAACTGGCCATGGGGCCGATCTGATCTAACCTAAGGATTTGTCTTACAATAAAAAATGGTTTATTCATTAATCATAGTTTCATACGCTTCTATATTTTTTTTTATTATAGTTGTTTTACTGAACGCTGCAAGGGCAATTTCCAATCCTTTTCTGCCCATTTGTTTTCTTAACCCGCCATTTCGCAAAAGCCTGATGATGTTGTAAGCATATTGTTTATAATCATTATAATGAACAAGATATCCTGTTGTATTATCTGAAATTAATTCCGGAATACCCCCGACCTGACTGCCAATCACCGGGAGTCCCGACGCCATTGCCTCCATAATCGCAACTGGTAAACCTTCGTTCTCACTGCAATGGACAAAAATATCAGCATGATGCATATACTTTGAAACATCCCTGTGCGGTACAGCACCCTTAAAAACAACTTTATCTTTTATGCCAAGATTTTCAGCAAGCGTTTCAAGTTCCGGTCGTTGATCACCATCTCCTATAATAGTCAAAGAAACATCGTCAACCGTCTCTGCAACAATTTTCACTGCCTTAAGTATTGTATCAACCCTCTTTGGGTGTGTAAGGTTGCCCGCATATAATAATTTTCTTCCCCTGTCTTTCATTTCAGGAAAACCTGCTGCACCCCGGCTTGCATACAAATCAATATCGATACCTGAAGGGCCTGGAAAAACAACAGCTTTATTCTCACGTAAACCCATGGACAAAGCTATTTGTTTCATTGAATAACTTACGGCAATAAGTTTATCAATACCTTTTAATGTTAAACGGATCAAAATTTTATAAATTTTATTTCTGGAGGCAATATTAAGATCAGAACCTGCGGCAGTTGCAACGACTGGCCTGCCGGTGAGCATGCCTGCTGTCATGGCAATCAAACCGCCGGGAACAACCCAGTAGGCATGAATTATATCAACTTTATATTTTGTCACAACCCTGACACACTCCATAAGCCCGGACAATACAAGCGTACCGAGAAGAAGCAATGGGGTCCCTTTTAACTGGCCTAACTGGACACCTTTATGCGCACCCCAATAAGAAAAACGATGGATGAATACACCATTGTAATTTTCTTTTGCCAATGCATTGGGCCGCATGGGGGTTACAACATGAATAATATACCCTTTACTGGAAAGAGAGACAGCAAGATCCCGTACAAAGCCACCCTTATAATCATTATCATCAACGGGATAAAGATGAGTTACAAGACATATTATCTTACAGGACATTATTTCCACATCCGGTTTGAATTAGCCGCAAATTCAACACGATTATTCAGGATTCTTTATTATTCAGTATAATTTTGACCATTTTCAATACTATTCTTCAGATTGCTGATTTTTCTCTGCAATCTGTACAATTCATTTCTCAAATAATTGTTCTGCGAGGCAATAAATGCAAAACTGAAAAACTGGCTGCCCGTTATCAGCAGCAGAATCATAAGAGGAATTAATGGCCTGTCAGTATGAAGAGTACCGGCATATCTAAGCCAGACAATATGTAATCCGATCAGAAACCCGCTAAAAGTCAAGAAAAAACCAAAAAGTCCAAATACAATAATGGGCTTCTCAAAAAGGGAGAACAGGATATGAGTAAAGGCCGTTCTTTTAAATCTGAACTTTGATTTTCCCTTTGTCCTGCTGGTCAATGTAGCAGGTATTTCCTTTACATTATAACCCAATGCACAGACTTTGGAAAGTATCTCAAGATGGATCTCTTTTTGATCAGACTGCAGGTCCAGCGCTTCAACCACATTTCGTCTGTATCCACGCAAAATACATGTCGTTGTCTTAAATTTCCGGGGAAAAGCAAATTCCAGTATTTTATTTCCAAACCGGCTGATAAACAAACGAAAAGAGCTGACTCCAACAGCCTGGCCACCTTTCATATATGCGCTGCCCAGAATGACATCATTCATCTGCATTGGATCTGTAAGTTCTGCATAAATCTTGAGAATATGATCCGGAGAATAGCTCAAATCAAAATCAATGGTAACAATATATTTACCCTTTGCCTTTTCAAAACCTGTTCTGATGGCTCTTCCACGACCATAATTTTTCGGATAGGAGATGACACGCAGATTATCGATTTTCAGTTCATATTTTCTTGCAATTTCAAGGCTGTTGTCAGTACTTCCGTCATTTACAAATATTAATTCCCAAGGTGCAGTAAACTCCTCCATGGCATTTTTAATGCGTAAAACTGTATTTTCAATATTCTCCGCCTCATTATACATGGGAACTACAATGGACAGCTCCATTTTTTTATTATTTCTCATTTCCCCGACATATCTCTCTTTTATTTATTGTTAACCCCATTGCCGGGTTAATTACTATTCTAAAAACTCTAATTGTGATGAACCTTTAAAAAGTCAGATTTTGAAATTTTTTCAATAGGCCTTCCAAAACCCATTACAACTACATATACTCTTTTTGAGATACCGTTGTCAATTGCAAGCTTTCCAGATTGCATTGAGATATCTGTTCCCGTAAATACGTCACTATCAATTCCAAGTGCAAAAATAGGCTGTATAAGGATTCTGCCTTACCTCATTAACAAGACATCATATATTTGAGAGCTTTGCACAAAGCCAACCCCACGGAATTGTATTCGAATAAAACTAAAATTTGAAAGTTCAACCTTTGCCCAGATTGAAGCTGCTCCAATATAATTTTCAAGCCAACCCGTTACCGCCCGTGAATTTTTATCTCGTTTTTTAGGAACAAAGCATAATCATTTAACATTTAAATCCATCAGGATATTCCGCCCGTCCCCGAACCCTGCCTGCTTTGTCAGGATATTGCCTGCCGCGTCAATTACATCCACCGTAAAAAAACCGTTGGGAAGCATGGCGCGGTAAATGCCCGTAGCATCAGGAGCAAGCCACTGCTTTGAACCGGTAAGATAGCTTTCCACAATGACCATCACCCCGGAAACACCTTCACCCGGTTCCATCAGCCCGTCATTATTTGCATCCTGGTACACATTACCGAAAAGAAAGCTATAGTGCTCAAAAGGTGTTGCAAAGTCGGCAACTGCCAAATATATATTGGAGGGATGATCCTCCCCGAGATCCACAACAGCGGCTTTTATGCTTATACCCATCTCACTGAATTCAGGATTGAATATTTTTTTCTCTTCGGCAATCCCCGGGTCAAGTTCGGTTTTCACCCAGTTTTTAAAAATGATTTCTGCTGCTTCAAGCGGTGTCATATAGCCTGAAAACGCCACAATACCCAGAAGTTCACCTGTTTTGTCCGCATTATAGCCGGCAGAAAAAATACGATCAGAAACCGTAGTGCCGTCAGGCCCTGTGGAACTATAATATAAATTATCGATCATATCATCATTGTGGTTGCAGGCGGTTCCTGCAAGAGTATCATTCCATGCAATCGGAGCAAGGCCTCGTGCCACCTCTCCGGCATCTTTACCAAGCGCATCCTTTGCCGCAGCCTCATCAATACCAAAAGATTCCATGGTTTCAACAGGATGGATACGTGCATCATTGATCATCCTCCAGAGCTGAACCGATGCTTCATGGGCGCTGCTGTCTGCCGATGCTTCCTGCGCAGTTCTGCAGCTATCTGCCGCTGCCGCAGAAAAGGCCGGCAGTACAGATACAAAGGCTGACATTGTCAGAATTAAAAATATAAAAAATATATTGTACAGAATTCGTTTCATAATAAAGACTTAAAAGCAACATCCGTGCCAGTTTGCAACGTGCCGCTTTACAAATTTCCCCGTAAAACCGCGTGAAACAATGACTCTCAATTATTTACGATGATTTCTAACGGGGTAATTCAGCACTCCTGATTTCATAATCCCCAGGAAAGTGGTTAATATGAGACACCATCGGCTGATTTCGGCAAAGTTTATCAGACTAAAGTTCCGAAAACTGCTCATAGACCCTAAATTATGGAAATCATATTTTTTGTATCCTCACTGATAAAGAACCTGTAAGAACAGTTGATTCAAGGGAGTACACCACAAAAGGGGCAAGTTGGGGTCGAACCAAGTTAACTTGTTGATTACTCATGTCTTTATCTGATATACAATCATTTATGGAACCTATGGTTATCAGAAATAGAAAAATTACTGATGAAGATTTGATG
>WFQS01000341.1 GCA_015486915.1 Desulfobacteraceae bacterium | reverse complement strand
TTGCCATGCCAAGAAAAACCTGGGGTAAATTCTTAATTGTCAGAGTTTTCTTAAAAACCGATGCTGCTTTTTTTAATTTTCCCGCCCTGAGTAAAGCTGTGCCAAGGTTTGCATTTGCCCTGGCACACCTGGGATGGACCTTTGCATTATGCTCCCAGAAAATGATATCATCCTGCCACCATTTAATCTCGTTCATGGTTTTAACAGACAGGGATAAACAAAATAAAAAAAATACACAGCCTGTAATAATACCGTAAAATTTTAAATATACATCTGATCTCCGCCATTTAACCACAGGTATAGCCAATGCAGATGCGGGAAACCGGGAATATAAAAATTTTCCCCCAATTACCCGTTCTGCCATACTTACAGCAATGGAAAATACTCCCCAAAGGGCAATAAATATACCAATCATGGGAAGATAAAGATAATGCAGGGCAAACCGCTCCATATGTGGAACTATATTACTCATGGGGAGAATGGTTATCAAAAACCATAACCAGCCAACAGCAAACAACGAATAATCATTTAAACCCTGTCTGTATGTGTTTGATGATTCCTGCATATTGTCCATACTGATCTCATCCGCCACGTTAAAATCAATATTGAGTTTATCATCTTTTTTTTTATCATCATCGCCCTTTTTCTCATCATAACCCCTTTTTGCTGTAAAAAGAGTAACAAGAGAAAAAAAAGTTAAAAGAACAACGCCTGAAACTGCAGCCATTCCCCTAATAGACAGGGGATTGACAATAAATTTCAGAGAAAAATCTGAGTAATCTGCAGCAAGGTTAACAGGATTAAAAATTATAGCTATATATTTAAACAGAAAACAGGAACAATTCTCAATATGAGTTAAAAAAGACCCCCCCATATATCCTGCAGAAAGGGATGGCATTGCCATGGAAATTGAATAAAACGCAAGCACCGTTAAAAACAAAAATAAAACAACTGCATTTCTAAACCTGATCTCTTTCCATTGACCATAAAAATATTGCTGAAGTATAAAACAAAAAACAGGAAGCGTTATTCCGGCCTCTTTTGACAGGGTTGAGAGAACGGTAAATACCAAAACCCATATCCATGCCCATTTTAATCTTTGCTTATCTACCTTTTTTTCATCATTTACCGTATCTCTCCGGTGTATATCAGCAGCAGCAATATCGGGATTACAAATCATTTTAAGAAAGACGATAATACCAAGCAAGTAAAACATAGTAAAAAGAAGATCCCTGCGGCCCGAAATATAAACAACAGATTCCACCTGAACAGGATGAATGGCAAAAACAGCAGTTATTCCTGTTATCCATATTTTTTCAACCGTTAAGGCAGGTCTTATCAAAATATTCAAGACATTAAATACCAGCACAATATTGATAAGATGATAAATAAGGTTGGACACATGAAAGGTAAAAGGTGTCAGGTTACCGAATTGAAGATCAATCACATAGGATAAATTTCTGATCGGCCGGTACCCTGCAAACCATGCTGAATGATTCCTGACAAAATCGGTCTGAAGCAGAACCTGCCAGTCATCAAAGAGGAATTCTCCGTTTATGCCATGCCAGAAAAGCCAGGCGGCAAAAGTCATGATCAAAAAAACAGAAAAATAATAAATATTTGTTGAATTATTAAGTTTTTTTGTTAAAAAGAATTTGTTCTGCAATGGAATATTCCTGTCAACCAGGCGATACGAAAAGGCACAAGGGCAACCCCGAGAGCCGCCCTCATAAAGAGGGAACAATTTTTCATCTGAAAACTTCTTTTAAGATCAATGAGAAATCTTCCCGATGCAAGGATGAACGGGGCATAAAAGCCGGTCTTCAGCAGACAGCCCCACTGGACATCACTATTTTCTTTTCTGACCTGCCATGCCACACTGCCATATCTTTGTTCCCTTTTCCACATCAATGACAAAGTCAGATCAGGGTCATGAAAAACAATTAGTTCAGGATCGTAATAAATCCCGTTTAAAAGATGTGCAAGCTTAAACGACAGGATACGATCTCCGCCATAATTCAGGCCCTGCAGTACCGGATAATATCCTCCGGATACCCCGGGCAAATCAGCCCTAAAAATCAAATTACAGCCAGGTGCATTAAATTTATATCCTTTTGCACCTGACTGAAATTCTCCAAAATCCATAACAGCACAGAGATTCTGTAAAAAGGAATGCCCATGCTGAACCTTACCGGTAACGGCACCGTATCGTTTCGCAAGCTTCAGGCCTCTCGCAAGCCACATCACAGAGGGAAGACAATCATCATCAAGAAAAGCGACAAACTTTCCTGAAGCATGTTTTAATCCAATACCCCTTGCAAGGTCACTGCTACCCACATCAGCTTCAACACAAAAAGCTCCTGCCCAGTTGTGTTTTTGTCTGCACCAGATATTCAATTTTGCAATGGTTCTATTCCGGCATCTGTCCGCAACAAAAAGAATCTCTGCATTAATGTTATCGAGGCATATTTCACAAAGAGCATCTAACAGCAAATCAATCTTTTCCTGCGCTGAATGTACAGGTATTATCAGACTCAAATCAATGGGAATCATCTGTTACCTATAACTGCCATGAGGCAGATCAGGTGACCGGCTATGGAGCAGGAGTTGATTGCCAGGGAGCCTGGGGAAGTGCAGGCATCGGAGGCAAATTCGCAATATATGTCAAAGCACTGGCCTCACCAAGGATAGTACCGTTAACTCCGGTTCCAGCCTCAACCACCCTTACAAAAACACCAAAAGGAATAAATGTCTCCGCGGGAAAAACAACGGCCAGTGAAGCAGCAGGATAGTCAAAAAGTGTTAAATCAATGGAATCCGTAAAAGATGGAGTAAAATTGGTTGTCCAGGGATTCTCTCCAAAGCTTGGAAGCGGATTATATCCAAGAACAATATCACCAAAAACCACACTTATAAAAACATCAACGGGCTCCGATGC
>WFQS01000340.1 GCA_015486915.1 Desulfobacteraceae bacterium | reverse complement strand
TTGTCTTCCGGCCCATCTACTTCGTTGCATCAAAGGCCGAATACGTTGAGTATGCAACCTTTAATGCGCCTTGTACATGGACCGGAATTCTGCGCTATTTCTGTTCAACTTATTTCATCTCCGATCCTAAGTCAAAAATGAACAAAGGAAACAATAATAATGAAAACAACTGAGGTTATACAGAAACATGTTGTTATCACTGGTAAAGTGCAGGGAGTTTTTTTCAGGGCTTATACAAAGGATGCTGCAGAAAAATATATGATTACAGGATGGGTGAGAAACAAAAGAGATGGAACTGTGGAAGCTGTGATAAAGGGAGAAAAAGAAAATATACAGCAGATGATGCAGTGGTTTCACACGGGTTCTCCTGCATCATCTGTTAAAAAAATCATTATGGAAGACCAGAAAAGCCTATCCGATTTTACGGACTTTGATATAATGTATTAACCATTGTTTATTATCGTCATGTAACCCGATTCGGATTTGACCCGGCATGTATGGCCTCATGACCGTTATTGAAAAAACCGTAAAATTTTCTTACGCCTTTTGGCTCATACGTGTTCGTCGGCAGATGCAGTAACTTTCGAGTCCTGATTTTTCTCATCCTGCTTCCTTACAAACCTGTTAAATGCCGCCGTATGAATATCCGCTGCAATGTGAACCGGGCTTTTGCCTGTTATGGGGTCCCATGATGCAGGATCTGCCGTACAGAAGAACTGCACTTCAAGCCCGAGCCTGACTGCGGCATCTTCAACGGAAAGACCCTGGATTTTTTCTGCAGCATCCCAGGTTGCCCCGCATGGAGCTCCCCTGATCACGTCTACTTTTTCAACATATCCTCCGTTTATTTTAATATCCACTTCAGGAGCTCCGAAAAGTTGCCCGTATTCTCCAAGGATTTCATGCTTTGGAAGCATGCAGCATGTGGATGGTGTAAAAACATCACCTTCAGTTATTTTTTTGCCTGAAGCAATCACGGGAATGCCCTGGTTCTGGCATAAAATTGCAAGATCGCAGGCAAGATCAGGATGCTTGAGATAATCAAGCACCAGGTCTGCATCAATATGCTCGGGAAGATATTCGCTGGAATCGTCTATTACACCGGGGAGCTGTTCATCAATATCAACAACTTCAATATTAAATCTGTCTTTACCGAATCTTTTTATTCCGGCAATCTTGCTTTTACCTGATCCGTTTTGCTGAAACACTGTTATTTTCTGCATTTTTAAAATCCAAGGTCCTGGTTTATAAGTACAATTTTTATTCTTTTTTCCGGAAAAGACTTTTCTGATATACACCATGTGTTGCAGATACGGTCAGGGCTGCTGCAGTCATGGCAGAATCCGGTTTTTCTGCACGGAGTTTTTTTATCAAGGTTCATGGTATTTACAGGAGCTGCAAAATTTTTAATCCTGAACATGGCATCTTCAAGATCTGTGCATATTTTATTTCTTCCAACAAAAATAATTACATTTTTCGGACCGAATGTGATGCCTCCTATCCTGTTTCCCATCATATCAAGGTTGACAAGCTGGCCGTCCTCGGTAACGGCATTGGTACCGGTGATATAAAGATCCACTAAGAGAGACTGCCTGCGAAGTTCCAGCAGCTCTTCCTTTGACAGTTTTTGATTAAATACATTTAAAACCTTGAACTTTTTATCATCCTTAAGTGCGTGGAAAAGTCCGGTTGATACAAAGGTCATGGACCCGCCCCAGGACACGCTTTTTACATCAAGTCCCGGAATAATATCATTTAAAGCAATATTTTTTGCATCTTCTGCAGTTTCAGCGAGAAAAACTTCAAAATTATTTTTTTCAAGTTTTCCCTTCACCATTTCAAGTTTTAAATTCCAGTAATTTTCAACGGGATTTTTCATTTTTTAAATAACCTCCGGATTATAAATAGTCGTCAAATCCAACCTGTACAAGGACTTTTGAGTAAGCCCCAAGCTGGACAAGCCAGAATCAAACCGATTTTTTTAATTCTTTTACCAAAAAAACAAGAATTAAGAGACTAAGCATCCTGCAAAGGTCTTTTGCAAGCTAAAGTCAAAAAAATTTTGTACAAAATACATGAAAAAGAAAAAAATATCCAATGAAATATGAGCTTTTCAATAATCGCCATGAGGCGGACCAAGTCTATCCCGGATTTGCTTTTCAACAAATTTAGAAAGAGAATGCTGTAAATTTGCATTCTATTCTTTATGAAGCCACCATGATGAGGATCTGGAGTTTTTTTATAATGGGCTCATGGCAGTTATATAAAAATTTTAGGAACCCGTGAGGTGAGGGAGGACACAATTTCGTAGTTGATTGTTCCTGTAAGACCGGCTATTTCATCGGCAGAGATAGTTTCATCTTTCTGTGAACCCATAACAACAACCTCGTCACCCTGTTTTATATCCGGGATATGCCCCGCATCAATAAGGGTCTGGTCCATACATATCCTGCCTGCAATGGGAGCTTTCATGCCTTTTACCAGCATGTACCCGGTGGAGGACAAGAGTCTTGAAAAACCATCGGCATAGCCAATTGGAACCGAGGCAATAATGGTTTCCTTAACAGTTTCATAGGTCATGCCATAACTTACCTTAAAGCCCTTTGGCACTTTTTTAACCGATGTGATCACGGATCTAAGTTCCATGGCCGGCTTTAAATTAACCTTTGTTTTATCAACCTCATCGGAAGGATAAAGCCCGTACATTGCAATGCCCGCCCTTACCATATCAAAATGGGATTGAGGAAGATCAATAATTGCAGCACTGTTTGCAGCATGGTATATATTAAATTCAATTTTTTCTTTTTTAAGGTCATTAAGAAGTAAATTAAACACCTTAAGCTGATACTCTGCATAGGATTTATCACGATGGTCCGCAGCTGCAAAATGTGTATAAATACCTTCAAGCTTAAAGTTGGAAAGGGATATGATTTTCTTAATTTCTTCAATGGATTTTTGATTTGAGAATGCGGTTTTTTGACTTGATTTTGCAGTAATTCTCCTTGAATCCGGAAGCATTCCCACCCTTCCCATACCGGTATCAATTTTAAGGTGGGTTTTTATCTTTACACCTTTTTTAACTGCCTGATCAGAAAGGGCTTCTGCCATTTCAACACTGTAGATGGTCGGAGTAAGATTAAGCTCAGCTATTTTTTCCGCAAGTAAAGGATGTGTAAATCCGAAAATAAGAATCGGTACCTTAATACCCGCCTCTCTTAATTCTTTTGCCTCATGAAACCTTGCAACCCCAAGCCATGCGGCACCTGTCTCAACTGCTCGTTGAGCAACTCTCACAGCACCATGTCCATAGGCGTCAGCCTTGACAACTGCCATGAATTTTACATCTTCATGTGTAAGTTTTCTTAAAGCCAGTATGTTATTTTCCACGGCATCAAGGTCAATTTGAGCATAAATAAGTGGATAATCCATGAAAAAAGATTTCCTTTTTAAAAAATATTTTTTTCAGCGCACAGAACAGTTTACAACATAATTTTCAACTTCTTTTTTTAATTCAAGGAGCTCTTCATCGGAAAAAAACAGATTTTCACTCTTGAAAAAATCAGGGTTCAGCATCTTAACATTTTTTGAACACTGCTGAAGGATATAGCTTGATGCTCCCTGAATCATTTTCCCTATATCATTAATAATTATTTTATCAATAAAAGGTTTTACACATGTTGTTCTGAATTCATATGAAGGAGCATTTTTACAGATAACTCCTATACTCTCAGGAATACGTAAAAAATTAAATTTTTTACCTGCGAGAATATGGTAATTTTCAGGGCTGGTTTTTATATCCATCGCAGTAAAATCAATAAGCTCTTTTTCAAAAAGTTTCTTTAAAATTTCGGGGTTGCTGCCATTGGTATCAAGTTTAATTTTATAGCCCATTTCTTTAATTTTAAAACAAAAATCTGCAAGATCATTCTGAAGAGTGGGTTCTCCTCCTGAAATCACAACTCCGTCGAGAAGTTTTTCCCTTTTTTTAAGAAAGGATATTATATCTTTTTCATCAATAAAAGATCCGTCATCCATGGGGGGTCGTCCTGATGCAAGATCGGGATTGTGACAATATGGACAGAAAAAATTGCATCCCGATGTAAAGATGACACAGGAGACAAACCCTGGAAAATCTATCATGGAAGTTTTTAAAAGACCACCTATTTTCATTATACCCTCATATTTTTTTCTATGACGCTATTTTAAACGTCCGGCGCATGGTAAATTCCGCCTGTTTACCGTTGTTCCACTGTTTAACGGGTCTTAGATATCCTACAACCCTGGAATAGACCTCTGTCTGTGCCCCGCATTTTTCACATTCACAATGGCTTCCCGTTATATATCCATGGGAAGGACATACGGAAAATGTTGGAGTGAGGGTAAAATATGGAAGTCTGAAATTAAAGGAAACTTTCTTCACCATGGCTTTTACAATCTCTATATCTTTTACTTCCTCCCCAAGGAAAAGATGAAGCACTGTTCCTCCGTTATACCGCACCTGGAGATTGTCCTGGAGTTCCAGGGCTTCAAACACATCATCGGTATAATTCACGGGAAGGTGGGTTGAATTTGTATAAAATGGTTCCTGACCCGCCTCGTATTCATTTTCATTTGCACAGATAATATCCGGATATCTGCCCTTGTCCATCATTGCAAAACGATAGATTGTACCTTCTGCAGGAGTTGCCTCAAGATTAAATATTTCACCGGTTGTTTCCTGCATTTCTTCAATGACTTTTCTGATGTGATCCATCACCATCACGGAAAACTCCTGGCCTTTTTCAGAAGCAATTCCCTGTCCGAAAAAATTAAGACAGGCTTCATTCATCCCGAGAACACCAATGGTTGAAAAATGATTTTTCCAGTACAGTCCAGTATTTTCCTTTACTTTCCTTAAATAAAACTTTGAATACGGGTAAAGATTGCCGTTTGTGAATTTTTCAAGGACTTTTCTCTTTATTGCAAGGGAATCACCTGCTGTTTTTAAAAGAGCATCAATTCTTGCCATGAAATCCTCTTCGCTTGAGGCAAGATATCCTATACGGGGCAGATTTATGGTAACAACACCAATGGATCCCGTCAGGGGATTTGCCCCGAAAAGCCCGCCGCCTCTCTTTCTAAGCTCCCTGTTATCAAGTCTTAACCTGCAGCACATTGACCTTGCATCATCCGGAGACATGTCCGAATTTACAAAATTTGAAAAATAGGGAATTCCGTATTTCCCTGTCATTTTCCAGATATTTACAAGGTTGGGATTGTCCCAGTTAAAATCCTTTGTAATATTATATGTTGGAATTGGAAAGGTAAAAACCCTTCCCCTTGCATCACCTTCCATCATAACCTCTGCAAATGCAGAGTTAATCAAATCCATCTCTTCCTGGAAGTCGGCATAGGTTTCCTTCTGGTATTTTCCACCTATGATAACGGGAGAGTCCTTTAAAATGGATGGAACGTAAAGATCCATTGTAATATTGGTAAAAGGGGTCTGGAATCCTACCCTCGTGGGGATATTGATATTAAACACAAACTCCTGAAGAGCCTGCTTCACCTCTTTATAATTCAGGTTGTCCACCCTTACAAACGGGGCAAGAAGGGTGTCAAAATTTGACATGGCCTGGGCACCGGCAGCCTCACCCTGGAGGGTATAAAAAAAGTTGACCATCTGCCCTAGAGCTGTCCTGAAATGCTTTGGCGGAGAGCTCTCAACCTTTCCTGCAACGCCTTTAAACCCTTCCATGAGCAGATCCTGGAGATCCCATCCAACACAATAAACTGAAAGAAGACTTAAATCATGGATATGGAAATCCCCTCTGTTATGGGCATCTCTTACTTCCGGAGGATAGATGCGGTTCAGCCAGTATTCTGCAGTTATATCGGAAGAAATAAAATTATTAAGACCCTGTAGAGAATAGCTCATATTGCTGTTCTCCTTTACCTTCCAGTCCATTCTCCTGATATAACTGTCCATGAGGTCAACATGTTCCTTAATGGTGATTTTCCTGATCTGGTTGTGCTGTTCCCTGTAGATCACATAGGCCTTGGCAGTTTTGTAAAACGGAGAATCAAGAAGCACACGTTCAACAATATCCTGAATTTCTTCAACTTCGGGAAGGGGGCCAAGACGCAGGTCCCTTGCAAGTGTTATCACCTTTAAAGTAAGTTTTTTTGCCTCTTTTTCATTAAATTCTTCCGTTGCCTTACCAGCCTTTGCAATGGCATCGGTTATTTTTGAGGAATCAAATTCAACTACCCTGCCGTCTCTTTTTTTTATTTTATCAAACATGAAGATTCTCCTTGAAATATGCGTGCTTTATATTATTTGATTTTTTCATATATCGCTCTTTGCAAAACATCATTAAATTTTTCTATACCTTTACGTAATTTTTTACTATAATAACGCTGAAATTCATATTAAGGTAAAGCTTGTTTAATCAATATAT
>WFQS01000339.1 GCA_015486915.1 Desulfobacteraceae bacterium | reverse complement strand
GCATAGGTTACAATGCTGACCACGCCGGATGCCCATAAAAAATGATCCATATAATCCATGGAGTAGAACTGCAGGGTTGCACGATGATTTTGCATATTACTTTTCCCGATCACCATGATTTCCGTTTTTCTCTTTGCCACGCTTATCAGAATTGACAGAAAAAAAATAGTGGCAAACATCCAGTTGGATATTTTGATACCCGTTGCAATTCCTCCTGCAAGTACCCGCATGACAAAGAAAAAAGACACAATATAGATTTCGAGAAGAACGATTTTTTTAAAATAGGCGCTGTAAAGCAGGCTAATCAATAAATAGACATATATGCAGATTAAAAGTAGGTAATTATGCATTAATACAATTGAAATACCGATTAAAATGCCGGCAAGTAAAATGGTAAGCCAGACAGCATCTTTTCCGCTGAGACTTTTTGATGCAAATGGCCGCATACATTTTGTGGGATGATTCCTGTCCTCTTTTCTGTCAAGCCAGTCGTTGAAAACATACCCGATACTTGCTGCAGTGCAGAACATACAT
The DNA here is from genome assembly GCA_015486915.1 of Desulfobacteraceae bacterium. The sequence continues at coordinate 2,047 of WFQS01000339.1, read as the reverse complement.
GCTGCAAGAAAGGCCTGTATCATCATAGCCGGGTCGGAAAGCTTTCCTCCAAAAAATACAGGGGCGAAAACAAGAATGTTTTTGATCCACTGATACGGTCTCATAACAGCAAAAGCACAGGCGATCTTTCCTGTAAGGCAGGCTTTATCCGATATCTGTGTTCTTAAACGAGTGTCCACCTTCTGTATTTTCCTTTGGTCTTTTTCTTTTGATTTTTTCTTTCTAATCGCTTTGCTTAGAAGTAAGTTCTCTGAAAAGAGCTTCAAAATTTTTTCTTTTCTGTTCCAGCCTGATGATACTGCCTCCGGCCGAATTAATCAATTGAACATATTCCGAAACTGCTTTTTTTTTTATCTTTATCTTGAACATCGTTCCTTTCTGCCATATCAGATGAGCGTTATTTTTTAATTGTACCTTGTTATTTATGTCAGTAACGTCTGGCAGGCTTAGGGTCATCTCCATGGCCTCATACCCTGAGTACAGAATATCCTGGACAGATCCGGTATATTTTATCTCTCCGTTTACAAGGATTCCCACACTGTCACACAGCGATTCTATATCAGGAATGATATGTGTGCTGAAAAAAATTGTTTTTCCGGCATCCTGCAATTTTCTGAATATCCCTGCAACAAGGTCTCTGCCCAGGGGATCAAGTCCGCTCATTGGTTCGTCAAGGATAATCAGATCAGGGTCATTTAAAAGAGCCATTGCGATTCCCGCCCTTTGAACCATTCCCTTTGAAAAAGTTTTCAAGTGGCTTCTGCCTGTATTCTCAAGTCCCACAAGTCCGATTAATTCGTTAATTTTTGTTTTGCTTGTTTTTCTGTCCATTCCGCGTATATCCGCAACGATAAGCAAAAAATCAAAAAGACTGAGATAACCGTAAAAGCGTGGATTTTCAGGAAGATAACCAACGGATATCCTTGAATTTGGTTCATGGACAGGCGTTTCAAACAGCCATGCATCTCCGCCTGAAGGTTTGAGAAGACCGGTGAGAATTTTGATTGTAGTGCTTTTGCCTGCACCGTTTGGTCCTACAAAGCCAAAGATCTCTCCCTGTTCCACTGTGAGATTTATCCCCTTGAGGGATTCCACCATTTTTTTCCGGATTCCTTTTTTATAAACTTTCTTTAACATTGATGTCCGAATGGCAGTCATTTCTTTTTATTCTCCTTACGTCCTTTTTTTCTCCATGCTTCTGCAAGCTTGCTTGTTGTGAGAATTCTGCCGTCACTGTCTATATAAAATCTGCCGCCATACGGGTCAGCCGGGATATAATCTATCATACCTGTCATTAAAATTTCACGAACATTTTTCGGATTTTTACCAAATTTTGTTTTATACCGGTTGAGTCCCTGCTCCAGAAAAAAGATCGCTTCCAATGCATGAAGGCGCTTTTTAAACTGTTTCTTAAAAACAGGGTTTAAAGTTTCCGTAATAAGAGATTTAAGATATAAAATTCCTGCCTGAGTCTGGTTGCCCTGGTAAAACATGCGTGCTGTTAATGTGGCAAGAATGGGGCTTTCATGGTTGAGTCCGGCGGCTTGTTTCATATATTGCGCAGCATGCAAGGGATCTTTCAGCTGAAAATAGTAATTGGCTCCTATGAAGAAAGGCAGATACCAGTCCCATTTTCGGTGGTTTAATCCTTTTATGAGAAGTCTGTTAAGCACTGGAATCGCAGGTTTTATCCAGGAGAGTGCTCCCTGTGCAAAATAATAACAGTCCATATTATATGGATCAAGATCCGTTGCCTTATTTAATGCTTCATATATTATTTTATACTCTGGTTTTTCTTTTTGTGAACCTGCTTTTTCACCAAAGTAAAATTCAGTATTATAAAATATTACAGATGCCATTAGTTCTTTGTTGCCAAATGAAAAAACAGAAAGGGCTAATTCAGGTGGAAGTCTGTGAAGACGTAGTGAAGGTTTGCAGGCCCTTTGTATCTTTGGATAATAAAACGTCATGGAACCAGTAAAAAAAATAAGAAAAATACCAAGACCGAATTTTTTTATACTCATGATATATCTCTTTTTTCAAAAAG
>WFQS01000338.1 GCA_015486915.1 Desulfobacteraceae bacterium | reverse complement strand
GCGTTAAAGAATGGTGATCCTGAAGCGATGAATGAAACACTTTGTTCTCTCTTCGCTTCCATCCCCTACAATAATTATGTCAACAACACCATCAGCAGTTATGAGGGATATTTTGCCAGCGTCATCTACGCCTATCTCGCCAGCCTCGGGTTGGAAATTACTGCTGAAGATGTTACCAACCGGGGCCGTATTGATCTGACCGTGAAAATAAACAACAACATCTACATCCTTGAATTCAAGGTAGACGGACCTGGTACCGCGCTCGCGCAGATCAAAGAAAAAAACTATCAGCAGAAAATGAACAGCCGGAAAGACATCTACCTGATAGGCATTGACTTCAGTTCGGAGAAAAAGAATATTGAGCAATTTGCCTATGAGAAGGTCTGCAATTGAAAAACTGTATTCGCCGGGTAAAATGTGGTATGAGGCTGCCGGTGCAACGCGGCATCGAGTTCACATTCGCGTAGATAATCAGAAGATGAAAACACTTGGCATAGATATTGACATGTTTTGTTTGATAGCATATATTGATGTCATAATGACATCATAAAGTAATTTCAAATGTGGGAGAAAGCTATGAAAGCTATCACAATCAGAGGTGTTGAACCTGCTGTAGCTGAAAAACTTAGATTAACAGCAGCAAAACAGAATAAAAGTCTTAACCAGCTTGTCCTTGAATTTATAAAAAAAAATCTTGGGATGGAAAAAGAAAAAAAATATTCGCGAGACTATGATGATCTTGATCGTCTTTTCGGCAGCTGGGATGAAGAGGAGTTTGATGCCATTCAAAAGAAGATCAGCCAGGAAAGGCGAATTGATCAGGATCTCTGGGGATGAAAAAAGTCTTGATTGACACCAATATATACTCCCTGGCTATGAGAGGAGACAGGCATGTCACTGATGCTTTGAAAAAAATTGATCAGATAGGAATATCTGCAATAAGTATTGGTGAACTTTTTTCAGGATTCAAAGGTGGTAATTTTGAAGAGAGAAATAAAACAGAGCTTAATATTTTTTTAGATTCACCAAGAGTGATGATTTTTCCAATTGATGTAGAAACCGCTGATTTTTATGCTTCAATTTTGAATAATTTAAAGAGCAAAGGCACCCCGATACCGACAAATTATATCTGGATTGCTGCTGTCGCTTTTCAAAATGGATTTAAACTTTTTTCCAAAGATAAACACTTTAATGTTATACCCGGATTAATACAATTGTAATTTGCGATAGCGGGGTCAGGCTTGCTTTATTGCACTTATTGTGAGAGTTGAATAAAACGATATTTTGTGAAAAAACATAATACGATTTGCATATTTTTAAAAACAATTGATTATCGGAGTCAGATGTCTTTTCCAAGGGAATTATGGGTTGAAAATGCTTGTTTTTATGATACTTTCGCAGTAATAGACACCCTAAACTTATGGATGATTATTTGACATGACATTCATAATGTAACAGCGTCCCCTATGATGGCTCTGTCTTGATATTGGGGGCCACTATAAGTAGGAGGTAAAAATGTTGCTCAATTATACTGCAAAGTATTCCAAGAAAAAAAAGGATTCCGGCTTTTGCGAGAAGGTGCAAATCATTCTATATACACAAATAATGTAAAAACCATTCCAGTCAAGAGTCAAGGAGAAGATTATTATGCAGGTTAACAGAGAATTTAGTACTGATGTGGCACAAGTGCTTCAAGTTATCGATGAAGAAATTCTAAAAGTTTTACTACAAAATAAAAAAGTTTTAAAAGAACAAAATCCCAGCATCTCAAAACAACACTTAAAAGGTGCACTTGAATCTCTTAGAAAATCAAACCCATTCCAAAATATTAAAGATCCAGTAAAATGGCAAAGAGAACAAAGGAAGGATCGTGAATTATCTTGTTGACAGTAATATTTTTATTTATGCAACCAAACCGGAAGATTCTATTGCTTATCATGGGTTGTTAAATAATGACAATTTCTTCTTTTCATCAATCACATCAATTGAAGTCCTTGGGTATAATAAGCTTAATTCAGAAACAAAATCTGATTTAAAACTGATATTTTCGGTGGGTACAGAACTTGGCATATCTAAAGATATTGTGAAAAAATTATAACAAATACTTCATACTTGCATATTTCGGAAGTATGAGGTATTTTATTAACTATGCAGACACTAACGGATATGCTTATCAGGCAGGGACTGGCCAACCGGTTTCTTTCTGTTTCCCAGCTGAAGCGTTTGACCGGAGAGTGCCTGCAGCGCCGCTACGGACTTGTTAACCGTGCGCTGAAGGCAGGTGAACTGCTCCGTCTTCAGCGGGGTTTATATGTACTTGCCAACCGTTATCGTGATGCACCATGTCACCCCTTTGCTGTGGCCCAGGCCCTTGTTCCGGGAAGTTATGTCTCTTTTGAAACAGCATTAACCTTTCATGGATGGATTCCTGAACATACGGTGACTACCGCATGTGTTGTGCCAGGCCGGAAATCCAGGAATTATGAGCATGAAAGCATGGGCCGTTATACCTTTCACCCTCTCGCTGTGAGGTGCGGTTTTTTGCTAGAGCTGGTGAGCAGATATCGGATTGACGGTCAGACGATGCTGGTGGCTGATCCCCTAAGGGCAGTGTTGGATCTTGTTTGCCTGCGAAAGGTATCATGGCAGGGAATAATGTGGCTTATTGAAGGGTTACGTATTGAACCGGATGCTCTGAGGGCTGTGCCTGCCGATGAATTCAGGATTCTTGAACAGGTATATAAACATAAGAGAGTGCGAATTTTTCTTACAGCGCTTCGACAGGAGTTGTCAATTGATTAAACTGATTCAGGAGAAATTAGTTGCTTACGGCATAGCGAATCAACTTGAAGAAGAGCATGCGGTTAAAGAAATCCTTCAGGAAATTGCCCTGTATGGTTTATGGCGGACTGGTTTTTTTGAGCATGCTGCTTTTCAGGGTGGAACCAGTCTGCGCATTCTTCATCAAATGGCCCGTTTTTCTGAGGATCTTGATTTCATCCTGAAGTCTCCTAATCACAATTTTTCCTGGACTCCCTATCTGAACGGCATGCTGGCGTGTTTTAAGGAGTTCGGACTACGCTCGGAAGTCCTGGAAAAGGGCAGGATGGATAAACGAATACAACGGGCGGTGCTGAAAGATAATTCAATCAGCAGCCAACTCAATCTTTCGTT
>WFQS01000337.1 GCA_015486915.1 Desulfobacteraceae bacterium | reverse complement strand
TTATTATTGAGCAGAGACTTGTTCTTCGCTGGATGTATAAGGTTCATCAGGTCATCCCGTAATGACCTGTGGAAAAGATTTTCCCTGTAATATTTTTTCCAGAGTTGTGTCAGTTTTATGGATAAATTATCAGATAACATCGGCAAACTTCTTTTCGGTTATAAGAAAATAGCGATATGCAGCAAAAAACAGCAAAACGGTTAATGACAACTCAAGTGCAAACTGCCACAAAATTACGCCGCGGCCTTCAACAACGCAGCGCCGCATATTCTCAATGATAAAGGTAAGTGGATTTAGAAACAGGATAAGTTTTAATTTTAAAGAGACCTTGTCAATTGAATAAAATACAGGTGTGGCAAAAAACCACAGCTGAATGACAAAGCCTGTTGCAAGTTTGACATCGCGATAGTAAACATTCAGAGCAGACAGGATAAGGCATACAGATGATGCAAAGATAACAAGAAGAATAAAAAGCGGGATAAACCAGAAAATATTCCAGGTTATATTAGCTTTGAATATGGTAAGAAGCACTATATAAACCAGAGAAGCAATGCAGAAATCAATGAGGGCCACTGCAATTCCGGACAGAGGCAATATTTCCCTTGGGAAATATATTTTTGTGATCAGGTTATAGTGATTGGTAAGGCTTGGTACTGCATAATTCACAGATGATGAGAAGAAACTCCACGGCAGTAAAGCTGAATACAGAAACAGAACATATGGATAGTTGGAGAATTTAACGGGTTTTATATATGTAAAAACAAAGGTAAAAAGCAGCATCATGCTCAAAGGCTGCAACACAGCCCATAAAATTCCGATAAAAGACTGCTTATAGCGGATGGTGAATTCACGCCATATGAAAACAAGCATAAGGTCTTTGTAATTTTTCAGTCTTGTATACATTGGTATCATTATCTCATATTAAAAAATTTTTCACTTTTACCAGGCTCTTAAAAGGAGCTGAATCATATGTCTGTAACATTTTTAATGTTGTTTCCCATATGAAACAGTATGATTGCAGTACGGCTGTCTGTTTTGCTCTTAAGTCCATATTTTGTCATGATCTCTGCTTTCTTGAGGCGGGTCTGGCAAGATAAATCAGGATCAGCCTCATGTACGTTATTCAGGCATTATGTGACACCATCAGGTTTAAAAATCATCAGGGTCGATAATTTTTGATTCCATAAGTTCCGATACAGCCTTGATAACATCATTTTCTTTGATTACGTCCATGCATTTTCCGCCAGAAGGGCAAGGCGGTGTTTCTCCGAAGCGCGTACACGGACTGCATGAAAGTTTTTTATTCAGGATAATATGTTTTTTGCCCCTTGGCCCCCATTTTTTAGCAATTCCAGGACCGAACAGTGATATTGTGGGAAGTTCTGACAACACTCCAAGATGAAGAATTCCGGAATCTGTACTGATCAAAAAAGATGCCTTTTTAAACAATATGGCTGTTTCGCTCAGGCTAAGTCTGCCGCACATATTCATAACAGGACAACAGGTATATTCTGCAATTTCAAAGGTCGTAGTGCATTCATTTTTACCGCCAAGCACAACTACACCAAACCCTTTTTCCCATAAATTTTCCGCCACTTTTATCCATCTTGTTACAGGCCAGTGGCGCTGTTTTATACTCGCTCCGGGAAAAATACATGCAATGGGCCTTTTTATTCCGCTAATCAGTTTGTCAACTTTTGTTTTCTCTTCCGGTTCCGGACAAAAATAAGGTGGTTCCAGAGACATACGGGCAGGCCAGTTTTCCATTGTCGCCCTGAAAAGCCTGAAAAAGCTACCCATTTCATATTGATCATGGTGATATCTTATTGCCAGATCATATATATTTTCCCGTCCGTTTGTGGAAAACCCAACTTTAAAGGAATGCCTGAACTGAGCTACAAATACGGCAGAAAGAAAATGTGACTGCTCCGTATCAAATACAATTTCATAACGATTTTTTGTCATATACAGTATGTCTTTCATATTCCTGTAACTTAAAACGCTTTCAACCCATGGCAGCCCCATAAAAATTTCCCTGTTTCGAGGCTCACAAAGGATATCAATCTTTACTTTGGGCATAGTCGTTTTAAAGAATTTAAGTGATGGAATCAACAGAACAGCGTCTCCAATTCCACCGGGTCTTACAATAAGAATATGACTGACATCCTGTCCAGAACAGCTTCTGCAAAAGGTTACAGGGTTTTTACTTTTGATTTTCATTTTTTTAAATGCAATTGCTGCCATTTTTAATAAAAAGGGACCTGCAATATAATCAATTTGTTTCAGGAGGGCAACGGAAGAGTTTACATTCCCGTTTTTCCCGTTGCTGTTATCTTTTCTGTTAGTCATACGAATCATACTATTTACATATTATTGCTATTTGCATTTTTATTGTAGCATCCATGAATATTTATCATCATCCTGTAAACGGCAGAATATAAATGTTCCATGAAATAATTGCCAGAAATATTATTGTGGCCAGGATCAGATGAATATCCTTTAAAAGGGCTAAAATGGGATCTCCTCCTTTGCCTTTATCTGTGATCATTATAAATTTGGTTATACCATAGGTTGCAGGGATTAAGGAATATACAAGAAACTGCCCTTTTTCCACTGTATACAGGGCATAGGTTACAATGCTGACCACGCCGGATGCCCATAAAAAATGATCCATATAATCCATGGAATAGAACTGCAGGGTTGCACGATGATTTTGCATATTACTTTTCCCGATCACCATGATTTCCGTTTTTCTCTTTGCCACGCTTATCAGAATTGAC
>WFQS01000336.1 GCA_015486915.1 Desulfobacteraceae bacterium | reverse complement strand
ATTTTGTAGATTTTCGATCTTATCATGTAAATTTTGGCAAGTGTTCATATTCGCCTATTTGGGACTGTAAAGCATATAGTTGCTATGTGAGCAGGCCAAAATCGGTGAAGATGGAGTGCTGGCCGAATATTTACTAAATTTTTTTACACAGATTTATGAAATTACTTCGCTCAAACCCAAGTGTTTTAAAAAATGATAAAAGATCAATGGAGTCCCACATTACAGATGAATAAATGTGTTTGATCCCTCTTTTTCTGTATATTTCAAATATCTCTTCAGCCATTTTTTTGCCTATGCCCTGCCCCATTAAATCAGGGTCAACACCGAGATTCACAATCCAGGCGCTCCTGTCAAGGCCAAAACCCGCATAGAGGATATTGCTTATCATAAAGCCTGCAACCCGGCCGTTAATTTCAGCTGCTATGCTTATTTTGCTTTCTTCATCCCCGTAGTTATGATTAATAACTTTACCAAAATCTATTTCAGAGGTGTCTCCTGAAATAGCCCTGATTATCCTTTGAATATCCTCTGCGTCATTTAGGGTTATTCTTCTTATCTTTAATTCCTTTTCCAAAGCTCCCCCCTGATTTTTACAGGAAAATGTCGCTCATTTAGTATTTTTTTTGAGCACACTTAGATCATGTTGCCATATTAACTGCCTTCCCCTGAGGCAATAGTTTAATCCAATTTTATGATTTTAACTGTATGTCCAACCCAGTTGGGAGGAAGATATATCCGTCCGCTGTTACCGCTGGATTTCACTTCCTTTTCGATCATTTCCTCTCCATACACTTCAAACTTTACTTTGAATTGCGCAGCGGATTCCGGTCTTTTAAGGTTTGCCACTTCTTTTTTATTTTCTGCCATGGAAACATCCTTATCTTAAGAACTAAGGGGTTCAACTCAAAAATTAATTACCAATTTTTAAAATTATTTTTAAGTGCGCCCTTAAATATCAAAAAAAATAAAAATTTCATCGGGCGGCCTGAATCAGGCTGCAAAATTTACAATTTAATTTTTAGTTTTACGGCCATGCGGCCGATCCGGTGATTTTTGCAGATTTGATTTTGCCTGTTTTTCGGGCGGATATGGAATCCGCCCATACAATTTACGACACAGGTCTTTTAAATATCAAAAAACCCCTGCCGTTTACCTATAACAACGGCGTATAAACGGCAGACTTCATAATGGCGTAGCGCAATGCCAGGTCTCCGATAAATACAAATGCAAGGCGCAAAAAAATGAGGAAAATATTAACACTGCCTCCCCACATCATAAGGGTTATAACAAGTGGAAGAAAAATTCCCGCCACAAGAACTCCTGCGTAAAATCCCTTTGATATGTCTCCTTTTAACAGACGGTTAACGGAAAACTGTGCCGTTTCCGAAGAATGAAATGTCCCCCACAGATACAGGACAATAACGGCAATATAGACAAACAGAAATAATTCCGACCAGACTTCAAGGACACCGGCTGCTTTGGGATCCGATATGGCAAGTATGAACTGAAGGACCTGACTTCCAACCCATACACCTGAAATCAATGACAGGGGAAGTACCATGGTGGAACTCCAGGCGGGCAGTGCCCTTATAACGTTCATTGTAGAAAATCCATGCATGATAATGAGAATACACAGTATACCCATTATAGTGTTAAAAACCGGATTGAACCCGCCCTTTATAATCTGTATGAAACCAAGCAAGGCAAACACAGTGATTATCCATAACCCACGGGACAGCTCTGAGTTGCCGGGTTTCAGGAACATGCGCCATGACCTTTTTGGATTTCCAAGATAAAAAATATGGATCAGCCCGCCAAGGACAAGAGTGACAAACCATCCAATGGCAAGTCCTGCCTTATATTGAAAAAACAGGGAAATAAAATAAATTCCAGCCCCTATTTCAGAGAAAAAGAAAGCAAGCATGAGAAATATCCCCTGTTTATCGATCCATTCCTTCTGGGGTGTGGCCTTGATCATCCACTCGTAGGGCCTGATACCAGTGCCGGACGGAGGAGTAAGTCCTTTAATAAATTCAACAATTTTTTCCTTCATTTTTAAAATCCTCCTTGATTTATGCTTTATAAACTTTTACAGCAACAGATGTTTCGATATTCCCTGTAATGGGGTCATAATGTCTCAGATATGAGGGAAGAAGCTTACAGAAATTACTTCCCTTACCCTTTGCAATGGGTCTTCCCTTGGCCCATAATCCGCCCTGACCGGCAATCCCGATAACTTTTGGATGCTGGGCTTCCATGGTTTTGATAACACCTTTTTCCTTGATATTGTACTTGTTCTCCATCCAGACAATATCACCGTCTTTCATGCCTTTCTTTTCTGCAAGCCCTGAATTCATGGTAACGGTGAAAGTGTAGGGACATCTCTTGCTTATTTCATCAATCATGGGATTCTGGAATGTGGTGTTATTGGTGTGGAGAATATCCCTGTATGAAAATGCAATCAAATCAAATTCATCATCAAGTTCAGTGTAAGAGGTAGGCCAGAACCAGTCAGGAAGCGGTGTGTACTGGGGCGTGTCAAGTTCGAGACCGAAATCAACATCCTCCATTATCTGTTCCACAGCCCTTCTGTCGTGGATGAGAAATTCCATGTAAACGGGACATCTTGAAGGAATTTTCCATCTCCAGTAAACATCTTCAAGGGGTTTGTGCCAGGTTGCATATCCCTTTTTCTCAACTTTTTCCTTGTCCTTGCCATAGACCCACTTCATAACCCTTTCCCCGATCTGGCTCCAGTTTAGATACTCTCCGGGTTTGATTTTAAGGTCTTCATCCTCTATGCTGTAGTACTCGTTAAGACTTTCGTTGAATTTATCAAGAACCCCCACCCTGTGGGCAACATCAAGATAAACATCCATGAAAAACCTGCTCTCTCCAATGGGTTTTGCAACGCATTTCTGCATATGGACGAACCAGTCTTCATAGGAAGGACTTCCTGAAAAGAAAAATGCATCAATTTCACTGCTCCAGCAGTCTTTTTCAAGATAACTTACATCGGGCAGAATAATATCACCCACAGCTTCGTCAGTCTCATTTGACCAGAGATCCATCTGCACAACAAACATATCCTTGAAATAATCCACTGCAGCACTCCAGTCAGACTGGCTTATAATAAAATTGGCTGCAATACCGAATACCATTTCAGGTTTTGATTTCATTCCGAGTTTTTCATGGATAATATCCCTTTCTTTTACATATGGAATGTGGGAAAGGGTGGAATGAGTCCAGAAATCAACGCATCCTGTATTTCTACATGGGATTTTCGGTGTGTGCGGGGGCCATGGCATGTGGGAATAAAACACAGAAGGGATAAGAACACCGTCGGGTCCCACCCTTGATACCCTTTCATATTGTCCGCCCGGGTATTTCCTTCTTATGGAAGGCCATCCAAGGGTTCCGCCGGGAACATCTTCCGCTCCCACAAGCTGACTTAAAAGGTCAATTGCTGCAACCTGGTGAATTCCATTGGAATGGCCCTGGGCGCCTCTGAATGTAACAGAACTTACAGGCCTGAAAGGAAATGTCTGACCTTCAATTGTAATTGTACTCCCGATATGAGCATGCTCAACCCAGTTTTTTGCAACATCAATAATGGTTGCAACGGGAACCGTGCTTATCTCCGAAGCCCACTGGGGTGTAAATTTTTTCAGATGCTCTTTAAGTGCCATGAAACATGGTCTGACCTTTTCTCCATTATACTCATACTCTCCGTCAATGGAAAAGTCTTCGTATGCAATGGAAGGATCATCAAAAACCTTGATCTCTTCTGCCTTTTCATCGTAAACAAACGGTTTGTCTGTCTCTTCATCCCTGATAAATGTTCCGTCTTCCCTGATGAGATAAACAAGGTTTGTTTTTGCCTTGATGTAAAGGGCATCAAATTGTTTCATGGTGTTTAAAATATAATTTGCCATGGCAAGTCCCACGGCAGTATCTGTTCCGGGAAGTATCGGCACCCACTGGGTTGCCTTGCCGCCTGCAAAATTACCCATGGGATCAAAAACAACCTCTTTTATACCCCGTCTTACCGCATCAGCTCGAAGCCTTGCATTTGTCATGGCTGAATGCCCGGAGCCAGTTCCCTTGCTTGAACCCCATTTCAGTACAAACTGTGTATATCTCCAGTCCGGAGCGATAGACCATGCACCATGGATAAGGCCGCCGAGCATGTGTGCAGCATTTCCGCAGTGCAGGCTTCCGCCGCCGATTATAAAATTACCGTTTCCCTCCACCCCGAACGCCTTGGCATAAAAATAAGGATGGTTGTGGGGACCATCGCTTGCACGCATGGTCTGGTTGGTGAAAATTATCTTATACGGGTCATCCTCCATGATTTTTTTCATTCTCGTTGAAATTTCGGTCAACGCCTCTTCCCAGGAGATCTCCTTCCACTTTGGATCAACCCCTATACCTTTTTCAGGATTAGTTCTTCTTAAAGGTTTTTTAATACGATTGGGATCATGGTAATACATCAGTCCTGCAGCACCTTTGCCGCAGAGGCCTGAGCCCGTACCTCCCATGGTGCTTTCCTTGATACCTTCGATTTTGACAGGCACCCCGTTGACAACACGCACTTTGCAGGCACACCCGCAATAGCAGACACCACAGGTGGTGTTGATCCATTTATCTTCCCATATCTCATCTGTCTTATAGGTCATAACGCCCCCTTATTTTAAAAAAGATACATCATTTATCGATAAGTCTATTCGATAAATTGTTCATTATCTTAAACCTGATTTATATTTCCCAAAATTATTTTTCCGCTTAATGTCTATTTCAGGCATGATAAAACTCTTAAAGATAAACAAAGCATCCTTTGGACCATGAATTTAATCAATATAATAAACCGAAGGTTCAGTACCGAATTCCGGGTGCAGCTGCTTTCCTTTGTTCTCCATAATAAGCTTTGACACTTCACTTTCAGGATCATCAAGATCCCCGAATATCCTTGCTCCAACCGGACATGCAACAACACATGCCGGCGTGGCCTCATCGTCAACACCAGGTGTTAAACCCTTTTCCATACCGGCATCCAGTCTTTCGGCACAGAAATTACATTTCATTACAGTGCCCTCCTGGAATGGATACAATTTCTCACCGATAAGTTCAAACTCGGTTTTCCCCTGGCCCGGAAAATATTCAGCGTTCTTTTTTTCCTCATCATAATATGTCCTTTGCTGATAAGGACAGCTGATAAGGCAGGCACGGCATCCCACGCACTGGTCATAATCCACCATTACAATCCCGTCTTCCCTTTGAAAAGACGCTCCGGTGGGACACGCTTCAACACAGGCAGCCTCTTTACAATGGTTGCACAGTACAGGATAAACCAGTTTGCTGCTCGTTGGGAATTTTCCTGTTTCTCCAATGAGTAATCTGTTCCAGAAAACATCGGGAGGTAAAAAATGTTCCTCTTTACATGCAATAGTACAGCCCCAGCAGGCTATACACCTCTTAACGTCAATAACCATTCCCCATCTTGGCATAACAGCTCCTTTAATTAACAGTAAAATATTCTTTCTGTCTCTTGTTGTTACAATGGTTGTTTTATAACAAATAAAAACGTAAACAATTACGTTTATTCCTTCGTTTGTTGAGAGACGTGTCTAAACAAAACCAGATCCGTCTCATGGCCGTTTAAATGAAAATGCTGCTCAAAGTGTCAGCAGCAGAGCCCCCTGCGGTTGGTCGATCCAGCCCATCAGGACCCAAAGGTGGACCCGAAAATAAATTCCAGATCCGTAGATCCGCATCATAGCGATTATGCAAAATTAAAGACCTCAACCTCTTTAAAACCTCTTTTTGCACATCTTATATTTGCCTCAAGTTTTTTCCCGTCAAAATAATCTCCAAGGCTTTCAAGTACAGGCTCAAGTTCTATAAGCCCTGTTGTTGCAGCAAAAGCTCCTATAATGCATGTGT
>WFQS01000335.1 GCA_015486915.1 Desulfobacteraceae bacterium | reverse complement strand
CACGCAGGGCCCTTCCCTCGGGAGTACCGCCACCGCCGGAAAATCTGAAAAGGATATAATTATTCTCCTTTAAAGGCGAACAGATTGTATCCACAATAACAAAATGATATCCAAACCTGAAATTTACATTTAAATACTCCTCGGACATAACTGCATAGCTGCCGAACATGGGGGAATCCGCACTGATTATCCCCCCTGCCATCACAATCCTGTCATATTCCTCCCAGTCAAAATGGGTGGTTTCAGACCAGCATATTCCGGGATCTGAAAGCCCTTTTAATACAGCTTTCAAGGGAACACTTGCAATATCCCCGGGTTTAAGAATTTTTTTATTTTTTCCATTTTCCTTTATGCCGTTTCCAACATCAAGCAGATAGAACAGCATGGGAATTTTGGAAACAAGCTGTTTTGCTCCTTTTTTCCGGCTTCCTTTTCTGCTTCCAATGGAAAACATTTCTCTCATGGCGGTTTCATGGACAAACCTTATAATATCATGGAGTGATCTGCACCCCTCCGGTACAAATGAATCCGATTCAGGATCAGTTAATTGCAGTTTTGCACAGAAATTCATAACATACCGCAGTTTAACCATAAAAGAGCTGGTCTTAAAAAAATCTTCCTTTTCAGAATCTGCTTTTAATGCTGATTCAACAACTCCTTTATATACAATGCCTTGATCTGCATCCACAGTGACTTTACTTCCATTGACCAGATCATGGAAACCTTTTGCAACATTCACTATGGCAGGGACAGCAAATTCCCTTGCAATGGACGCAAAATGGCTTGCCCGGCTTCCCTTTTCAATAATCACTGCATTAACTTTATCTATTAATGTAACAAGACCGGGCAAAGCATGGGGTACAACAAGAACCGCTCCAGTGGGAATTTCATCGGAAAAAGACATGGTTTCGAGCCTGTAAACATGTCCTGATCCAACACCTTTACAAACGGTTTCACCTCCTGAACAGACAATCTCATTATCAATTGTCTGAATTTCTTCTGCCGTGGTGGCAATTGTATCAACATCAATATTCAACGGCCTGGACTGCAGGATAAAAAGTTTGTCCGATTTATCCTTGCACCATTCAATATCCTGGGGCTGTCCAAAATACTCTTCAAGGGAAAGTCCCCATCTTGCCAGGGTCAAAACAGACAATTCATCAAGGGAAAGACGGTTTATTTTATTTTCATCCGTATCAATTACGCTTGTTCTTCCGTCAGGTGTCAAAACCATCTGTTTTGATTTTTTGCCTGTTTTTATACTTACAATCCTGGAAGTGTCCTGTTTTGAAACTTCTATAATATCGGGAGTCACCCTGCCGTCAACAAGCATTTCCCCCTGCCCCCACACAGAGTTAATCAAAATATTTTCAGCAACGGGGTTTTCAGTATCACAGGTGTACATCACTCCGGATACACTGGAATCGATCATTTCAAGGACAAGGACAGCCATGGGAGTTTCATCGTCAAGTATGCCATGGCTTATCCTGTAAAAAAGGGCATGTGCAGAATATTTTCCCGCGATAACCCTTTTGTATTCATTTAAGATATCGTTTTTCCCCACATTTAAAACCGTTCTGTACTGGCCGGCAAAGGAGACTTTTCCATCCTCTTTTACTGCACTGCTTCTAAGTGCAAATCTTAAATCTGTTTCACCTGCCTTTTCAAGAAACAGGACAGTGTCCATTATTGCAGATTTAATATCTTCCGGAACAATTCCATTTACAATTAATTGTTCTATTTCTGCTGCTGTCCTTTCAAGGGCCTGTAAATCATCAATATCAATGCCGGCAAGTTTTTCATTAATAATTTCCTGTAAATCATTTAACTCCATGAAATAATGAAAAGCATTGGTTGTAATCACAAAACCATTGGGTGCGGGCAGATGAAGTTTCCTGTTGACAAGGGATAGGGAAAAAGCTTTTTTACCTGCGATCTCTTCACTGAAAGAAAAAATTTTATTAAAATCGATAACAAAAGGCGGGGAAAAATCAAAATCTTCAGGGGCAAGCATGAAACGCACATAAAAATCAAACTTTTTAAAATATGACCTTAATTCCCAATAGCTTGAAGGACACATTTTTAAAAGTTCTTCCACCATGTTTGATACGGAGCCGGAAAAAAGCTCATAGGTTTGTACAACTGCCTGGAAATCACATTTTACGGGAGTATAATAAATATCCTCAAGTACGGCCATAAAATCATGGGCAGCTTTGTCATATTCAAGCAGGGCTTTAAATGATTCGTATTTCTCCCTTAAAACAGTGCCCGGAGAAAATACCTGGTATGTCCAGTATCTGAATAGATTTTTAATTAACATAGGTAAAAACCTGCTTTAAGGATCAAAAAATAAACCTGCTTTAAGGATCAAAAACATGATAAGAAAACATAATAAATTGAACAAGAAACCTGAATAAGCCTTTATCAACCTTTCACAAGAAATCAATACCCTTAAACCCCGGGATTTGTCAAGAACAACCATATGTATTATTTAAGGATCGAAAATTTTATAAGTTGAACGAAATTGCTTGTCTTCCGGCCCATCTACTTCGTTGCATCAAAGGCCGAATACGTTGAGTATGCAACCTTTAATGCGCCTT
>WFQS01000334.1 GCA_015486915.1 Desulfobacteraceae bacterium | reverse complement strand
TATCAGGGTGTTCACTGACGGTAAATCCCTGGACAAAAAGGGAGCACTCTCCCTTTATATTTTCTCTTTTTTCAAGGATTTTATCTATTTTCGTAAGATCCGCCCGTATATATTCTTCATGAATTTTGGTTATTTCCCTTGAAAGGCAGGCTTTTCTGTCTCCAAACACCTGTATCATGGCATTGATCAATTTTTTTATACGGTGAGGGGATTCATAGCAGATGAGGGTGCGGGGTTCTGTTTTAACCGATTCAAGAAACTGAATAAGCTTATGCTGTTTTCTCGGCAGAAAGCCAAGGAAGATAAATGAATCCGTGGCAAGACCTGATACGCTTAATCCGGCTATGGCAGCGCTGCATCCGGGCACAGGTATTATTCTGATGCCGTTTTCTGCAGCAGCTTTGACAAGTTTATATCCGGGATCGGAAATTGCGGGAGTTCCGGCATCACTGATCAAGGCAATATCAAGACCTTTTTCAAGCCTGGATATAAGACCTGGTATCCTTTTTATCTCATTGTGTTCATGGCAGGAAACAAGTTTTGTATCTATGCTGTAATGGGAAAGCAGCCTGCCTGAATGCCGGGTGTCTTCAGCAGCAATAAGATCAACCTGTTTCAGGGTCTTTACAGCCCTGAAACTTATATCTTCAAGATTTCCTATGGGGGTTGCAACGACAAAAAGGGTTCCGGCTGATTTTAATATATTCATTTCTTATCCGGTTCTTATCCGGGCTGAAAAGTATTTTTTATCAAAAAAAAATTATAACCTGAGTTCTCATTGAAAAACTTAATCAAATCCTGTTACAGATTTTTATGGCAAACCTTTCTTCCCACACTTTGCTTTTTACTTCAATCAAACAGATATTTTTTTCCTGTACAATTATATATATTTTTTCCAAAAACTCAACCCATCTATTTTCTCAAGCCTGCTTCCGGTCTTTTTTAAGAAATGAACCCTTACATAGTTTTTCTCAATCCATTTTCATTTTTGCAGTGATTTTATGAATTTGATTATCTTTGTCATATCCTTTATTAATAATTCCGGCTGCATGTTTAAGCCGTTTTTATAAGATTAAGGAGAATAAAAAATGACCGAAAAATATTTATCCATGTGGAAAGACCTTAAACTGGATATCAAGGCACATGATCAACTGTTGAAAACTCTTGGAAATAGCTACAGGGATATATATCTTGCACAGAACAACCGCCCGGATGGAATAAAATATTTTGATTTTGTCATGAACGAAGTCCATGGTTTGAGAATTAAGGAACTGATGGATGAAAAAGAGCAGGGACGTAAAATAATAGGTTCTTTTTGCGTTTTTGTTCCGGAAGAGATCGTTCTTGCTGCAAATGCCACACTTGTAGGCTTGTGCACAGGCGCTGATTTCGATGTTGAAAAAGTTGAAAGATACCTGCCGAGAAACACCTGCAGTCTTATTAAGTCTGCAATGGGATTCAAACTGGGTCGAGTGTGTCCATATCTTGAAACAGCTGATATGATCGTGGGTGAAAACACATGTGACGGAAAGAAAAAGGCCTATGAATCCCTTGAGACCATGGTTGACAATCTATATGTCATGGATCTGCCCCAGATGAAATCGGAAAAGGGACGGGATCTTTTAAAAAGCGAGTATATACGCTTTCAAAAAAGTGTGGAAGAGCTAACAGGAGTTAAAATCACCTTTGATTCATTGAAAAAAGCAATTAAAACCGTTAATGACAAGCGCTCTGCCCTTCACCGGCTTGCAGAACTCAGGCAATCTGATCCTGCCCCCATTTCAGGACTTGATGCGCTTCTTGCCAATCAGATCTCTTTTTATGATAATCCTGCAAGGTTCACCGAGTCATTAAACAGAATATGCGATGAACTGGAAATAAGAATTAAGGAAAATCAAAGCTTAAAATCAAAAAAAATCCCCCGCATCCTTATTTCAGGCTGCCCCATGGCCATTCCCAACTGGAAGCTTCCATGGATTATTGAAACTTCAGGTGCAGTTATCGTGGGTGAGGAATCCTGCGTGGGAGAAAGGGGAACAAGAAACCTTACCGATGATTCAGGAGCAGACATTGATGGGCTTATGGACGCAATCACTGACAGATATTTTAAAGTTGACTGTGCCATTTTTACCCCGAATAAAGACAGGCTTAACCATATAATGGAAATGGTAAAAACATATAAGGCAGACGGGGTGATCCACTATGGACTGCAGTTCTGCCAGCCGTATTTAATGGAATCGATCCCCGTTGAAAAAGCACTTGAAGCCCAGGATATCCCATGTTTGAGGATTGAAACGGATTATGGGATGGAAGATGCAGGCCAGCTCAAAACACGGGTTGAAGCTTTTATTGAACAATTGCAGTAAACTTAGATCCAGGGCAGATCAGGGCCTGGATTCAGCCCTGCCCCATAACCGTATAC
>WFQS01000333.1 GCA_015486915.1 Desulfobacteraceae bacterium | reverse complement strand
GACAAAGGGCAGAACAAAAATAATACAAAAATATTAAAAAGGAAAAAATCAATTATGGCACAATTAATTTCAGACCGCAGGGATATTGATTTTGTTCTTCATGAACAATTGGGAATGGTTGAACACGAATTATTTGAAGATTTTAATAAAAAGACCGTTGACCTGATACTTGCAGAGGCAAGAAACCTTGCCGTGAAAGAGATCCTCCCCACCCAGAAACTCGGAGATGAGGAAGGATGTATATTTGAAAACGGCACGGTAAAAGTACCTGAATCATTTCAAAGGGCGTGGAAGCTTTACAGGGAAGGCGAGTGGCTTGCCATGACTGATGATCCTGAAGTTGGCGGACAGGGAATGCCAAAACTTGTGGGGCTTGCAGCCATTGAATACCTTGTGGGAGCCAATCCATCATTCATGCTGTACAGCGCCATGACCCACGGGGCAGCCAAACTTGTGGAAAAATTCGGTAATGAAGAACAGAAAAAACTGTACATGAAAAAAATGTTTTCCGGGGAATGGGGCGGAACAATGCTCCTTACTGAACCTGAAGCAGGCTCGGATGTGGGGGCATTGACCACATCTGCGAAAAAGAACGATGACGGAACATACTCCATTACAGGGGCAAAGATCTTTATTTCAGCAGGAGAGCATGACCTTGTTGACAATATCATCCACCCTGTACTTGCCAGAATTGAAGGCGCTCCTGCAGGAACAAAGGGAATTTCCCTTTTTCTTGTACCTAAATACAAGGTTAATGAAGACGGAAGCCCTGGTGAATTTAATAATATTGTGTGTACAGGTATTGAGCATAAGATGGGTATCCACGGCAATGCCACATGCTCACTCTCCCTTGGAGAAAAAGGACAGTGCACAGGCACACTTCTTGGAGAAGAAAACAAAGGGATGCCTGAAATGTTCATGATGATGAACGAATCAAGGGCTTTTGTGGGACTACAGGGTTTTGGAGTTGCAACTGCTTCCTATATGTTTGCCCTTGACTATGCAAGAACAAGAATCCAGGGCAGACACCTGATGAAATCAAGGGACCCTGAAGCAAAAGACGTTACAATTATTGAACACCCCGATGTGAGACGTCAGCTCCTCAATATGAAGGCCATGGTTGAGGGGATGAGAAGCCTGTTGTATTTTAATGCAAAATGTTCCGATATTGTGGAAACAACGGACGACAAAGAGGAAAAAGAAAAATACAGCGGCATGATTGAACTTTTAACCCCCATTGTAAAGGGTTATGTAACGGATAAGGCCCTTGAAGTGTGCAGCCACGGAGTCCAGGTGTTCGGCGGTTACGGTTATACCAGGGAATTTCCCGTTGAACAGCTCATGCGGGATTCAAGAATTTTCATGATATATGAAGGCACCAATGGTATCCAGGCAATGGATCTTCTCGGCAGAAAACTTCCCATGAACAAGGGTAAAATTTTTGCAGAATTTCTCAATGCAATAAAATCCGTTGCTGCAGAGGCAAAAAACACTGAAGGCCTTGAAAAAATGGCTGAAAAAGTGGAAAATGCTGTTTTAAAACTTGAAACCACCGGTGAAATCCTGGGAAAAAGGGCAAGATCGGAAAAGATGATGAACGCATATTCCTTTGCCCATCCCTTTCTTGAGGTTACAGGAGATGTTACAATGGCATGGATGCTGCTCTGGAGAGCGGTTGTTGCATCTCCAAAGCTTGCAAAAAAGGTTGGATCACTTGAAAAAGAAGCCGTTGCAGCAAAGGCTGCAAAGAATAAAGATGCAGCATATTATGCAGGCCAGATAAAAACAGCGGAGTTTTTTATTAACACCCTTCTTCCATCTGCACTTGGCAAAATGGATGCAATTGTTGAAGGAGACACTTCTGTTGAGGATATGCCCGAGGCATCTTTCGGATCAAAATAATTTTATGACAGTTATAAAAAACAAAAAACGAGCATATATGAAAATAAAAGAGTAAGCCACACGTCACACCTGAGCACAGTATGGAAATAAAATTTGACAATGTCTCAAAAATATATCACAGCTCCGATGGGAGTGATAAAACTGTGCTCAGGGATATTTCATTCTCCATTAACGAGGGAGATTTTGTTGTAATACTTGGCGAATCAGGATGCGGTAAAACAACTCTTTTGAATATGTTAGCCGGATTTGAAATGCCCACTTCAGGCAAAATCCTTGCCAATGGGAAACAAATCCGCGGTATTCATCCCTCACGATCCATGCTTTTCCAGCAGCCTGCACTTATCCCGTGGCTTAATGTTAAAAAAAATGTGGGCTACGGCTGCAGGCTGCGCGGAGATCTTGAAAAACTTGACTACAGGGTAAACCAGTTCATAGAAATAATAGGACTGTCAGGTTTTGAAAAAGCAAGACCTGAAGAGCTCTCCCTTGGAATGGCGCAGAGAGTATGCATTGCAAGGGCACTTGTGGGGCATCCTGCCGCACTTATCATGGATGAACCCTTTGCATCCTTAGACACCTTTACCCGTGCACATATCCAGGAAGAACTTGTAAACATCTGGTTAAGTGAAAAATTCACATCTGTTTTTGTAACCCACGATATTGAGGAAGCCATTTTTCTCGGGAACAAAATTGTCCTTCTCGGAGGTTACCCTGTTGGCATACAGGAAATATTCACCATTGATGATAAATACCCTAGGGATTTTAACAATCCAGAGTTTAGCGTACACAGAAAGAATATTCTAAAAAAATTTAAAAATTCATATGTTGGAAACAGGCGGTTTCTCTGAAAACGATCTGGATACATAAAAAGGCTGATCCGGAAAAAGCCGAGAGAATTACAAG
>WFQS01000332.1 GCA_015486915.1 Desulfobacteraceae bacterium | reverse complement strand
TGTTCTTCTTCTTTTGGTTGCTTGACCAGAAAACTGTCGAACAACAGATAACTGAGCCTTGAGAAGTTGTTCATAAAATTCGCAAAATTCTTTTTTGTCCATAGCCATAACCTCCTTTAAAATAATAAAGAGATTATGACAAAATCAGGTAAGTCTGTCAAGTATTAAATGACTTACTTTGAAGTTTTTTTGTGCTTATCAACAAAAACGAAATGCACCCCCAGGGCACTAACGCAAAATCCTCTGTCATTGTTTCATTTCTGGAATCCACTATCAAGTTCTAAGGTAACAATTGACGACAAATGAGTACAAAGAGGAAATGGCGAGGTCTTACCTTCTCTTACAATTCCCAAAAAACGAACTCCGGTTTTTTGGGCAGCTTCATAATCTGACATGGAATCGCCTATAAACAAACAGTTTTGACTATTATAATTTTTTCTATTTATGATATCTTGGCATATCTCCCACTTTTTCCTCGGAGATCCATAAACTTCTTGAAAAAAAAAGGATAATCTTTTTTTTTCTACAATTAATCTTATCTCATTTTGAGGAGTACCGGAAACAAGATACGCTGGCCTATTGTTCTTTCTCAAAAATTCTAAGGTTTCCATTGCCCCACGGATAAATGGTGAAGCCAAGACTCCATCTATAACAAGATCTGAAAATTGTTTTGAAAGGCTTTTGATTATTTTTTCATTGACAGGCTTGCTTAAAATTTTCTCATAGTAGTATCTAAACTTGTCAAACCGTGATACGCCGCCATTATTAAGATGATATTCAACAACCTTTCTTTCTACTTCTGGCCCATATTTCCGGAACATCTTTGCAAAGGCTTTTGTTTTTACATCAACTGAATCGAGTATGACCCCATCAAAATCAAAAAAAACAGCTTCCCAGTTCATAGCATTTCACCTTATTCAATGACATTCGCAAAAACGGTGCATGGTGCGCCGTCAGCACCCTCTACCAGCAGAGGAGACACAATAACCTGCTTTAATTTCACGCTATTATCAATTACGGATAAATCCATGTCCTCAAGCAAAAGAATGGGGTTGGGATGATCAAGAAACGCCTTGTGCGCTTCATGCCCTGTCTCCCTATGAGCAAAAGATGATAAGGAAATCGAATCAAAGCCAAACGCTCTGAGGTGTGGAAAGCGCTTGCGAAGAAAAACAGCCAGACCTGGGGCAAAACCGGGGTTGTTTTTCCAGTAGATATCTTTCTCTCTCAAATGGCAAAAGCCTGTTTTAATGACCAGCATATCTATATTATCAGGCACAGCGTTCATGTCCACGGCTTCCGGTTCTATAATAACCTCAGGTTCAACAGTGGAAATATCAAGAATAAAGGGGGAATGAAAAATCCAGAACTCCGGGCTGTAGTCACCCAATGTTTTTCCAGCTTGCACAAAATGTCTTGGAAAATCGATGTGTGTGCCCAAGTGATTAGATAAACTCCAGTATTGAGTATTGCATGAATCCCCCTTTTCTATGCTTTTCTCCTGCCGAATCTTTATAGTGTCTCCACCGCCATAAGCCGGTGTTTCTCGATTTAAGAGATAAGAAAAATAAATCCATTTATCCATTGTTTTTATCATTCACAAGTAGACCCATTTCTTCATGTTTTTCTGCATGAACTTGCTCATAAATCTCAGCCATACACTGGAGCAGACCCTGTCCCATGTCAATATGTGGGTTATTGACCATTTTCCGACCAAGTTTGGGGCTGAAATTGTAAGGGGTTATCTTGTAATGAGCTTTCCTTTTAGAGGGCAAAATCTCAATTTCTATTTTATTCCCCAACATCTCCTTAATCATCTCCAACAAATCAATATATCGCATTTTTTCACTGCCTGTGAGAATGATATGTTGGTTTTCGAACTCCGGTTGCAAAATTGCCACACTAATCTGTGCTGCATCCTGCACGTGAATAAATTCCCGCATCTCCTCTCCGGATCCGCGGTAAACAATCTTACCATTCTGAATGGCCTGTTTAATTAAACGATAGACGCTGTTCCACTCTTTGCTCCGAGGTCCATAAAGAGATCCGTATCGAAGGCAGGTATATTTAATACCATAAAGTTCGCTGAAATTTTCAATAAACGATTCGCAGGCCTGTTTGCTTGCGGCATAAAAAGAACCGGAATCGCTATAAACATAGGCTGAACTGGCAAAGACAAACCTTTTTATGCCAACCTTTCGGCATGCTTCCAAAAGCTGAACTGTGCCCAGAATATTATATTTAGCGGTATCAACAGGCCGAGTGGCACACTCATCAATATCTGCGATGCCTGCAAAATGGTAAACAACATCCTGTCCTTCCACAATTTTGGCCAAACACTCCTGGTCAAGGATATCGCCAATTATCATCTTTTGATCCGGTCGCAAATAGGGAGACTTGCAAATATCAAATATAGTCACCACATGCCCGGCATCACTCAACGCATCAGCAATATGGCTACCAAGAAATCCTGAACCTCCAGTTACCAATATTTTCATCTTATACAACCTGTCTTTTTAAGCTCTTGAAATAGATTTTTAACAGCCTGCCTTTCCATCATGATTCGTCCCTCTTTTGCATATGAGCCGATATGCGCAGTTAACAGGACATTATCTAAGTCCTTCAACTTTCCCTTGTAGGGTTCCTCTTCAAAACAATCTATGGCAGCTCCACCTAAATGCCCAGATGAAAGCGCATTATATAGGGCATCTTCATCAACCAATCCGCCCCGGGCCACATTAATGAGTAAGGCGTCTTTTTTCATGCTTTGGATTCTTTCTGCATTGATGAAATGATGATTTTCCTGATTATATGGGATATGCAAAGATATAATATCGGCATCTAATAATATTTTTTCTAAACTGACTAGGGGAAATTTATCATTTTTGTCTACAAAAGGATCATAACCAAGGACTGTGCATCCAAAAGAAGAGAGCAATCCAGCCAGATAAGACCCTATCCGCCCGCAACCAATAATCCCGACTGTTTTGCCATGCAAGAGATTTCCCATTGGACGTATCCAGTCACTCCGTCGTATACTCGCATCTGAAATATGAATACGGCGAAGCAGAGAGAGGATCATTCCCAGGGTCAATTCCGCAACAGGTATAGTCGGAGCATCCGGTGTATTAGTGACAACAATGCCCAAATCTTTAGCTGCTTGCAGGTCAACAGAATCCATTCCAATCCCGGCTCGTGAGATAACTCTAAGTTTTTTGGCTTTTTCCAGCACCCTGCGGGTCAGGGGTTCAACACCGGCAATCATGCCTACAGGCTGGTATTGTTCAATAAGCTCAGAAACTTCGGATTCTGTTAGCTTGCGAGCATAGGGATTCAGTTGATATTCCAAATCTTGGTTTCGCAAAGTTTGGAGTAGATCAGGCTCATTTTTACCAAATGATGAAGTTGTTATCAAAATTGTCGGCATTTCTATTCCTTCTAACGCTTACTTAAAAATCCCTACAGGTATATACTTCGGATTCCATTTACCCCAGGGCATTCCGTATTTACCGGATTTAAAGTAAAATTTGGCAAGATTTTCCTTTAAGTAACTGTTGTTTTGATACTTTTGCAATATTTCATATGGCTTTTGTGACTCTTTCGGCATCGCTCCAAATATGTTTTCAAAGTCTGCACAGGAAAAACAATTTCCTTGCGATGGTCCATGAAACCAGGTTTTAGCCTTCTCCGTCCCGGATGTGGTAATTGCCCAACAAGCATCTGGCTTAAGCACTCTTTTGATTTCAGTAAGAGCTGCCTGTAATGACTCATATGGTATATGTTCCACCGCAGATAAAGAAACTACAGCGTCGAAGGTATTTTCTGATACCTCCGGCATGTTACACAGATTCCCTTTAACCCACTTTAATTGTCCAATTGTAGAGGTTTCCAATTTATTAACTTTTCGCCATCGTTCGTGTTTACCAATATATCGTTTAGCTGACCACCATTTATATGGCATTGACTGTTTAATAATATTTTTAACAGTCGTTTTTAAATAATATTGTTTTTTGTTAGACTCATCAAGAAATGTTTTATA
>WFQS01000331.1 GCA_015486915.1 Desulfobacteraceae bacterium | reverse complement strand
CTTAACGAGAAGGACGATGATTAATAATAAAAAGGTGATGGGATCACGGTAGGATGTCGACACATACACCCCGATGAAATTTTCACAGATCCCAAGGAACATACCCCCCACCAGAGCGCCGCTTAAACTACCGATACCGCCGATAACAGCTGCGGTAAATGCAATGATGGTCCCCCGAAATCCCATGGAAAGAGACACGGCATTGTAGGAGGTTGAATACAGGATTCCGCCGAAAACCCCCAGCATGCCGCCGATGAAATACACCATACTGATGGTTTTATTGATGGGTATCCCCATCAGGCTGGCGGTGGGGATATCTTCTGAAACACATAGAATGGCCTTTCCGTAGGGGTGGTATTTCAGGAAAACAGTAAACAGTATGATCAGTCCCACGGCAATGGACAGGATAATGATCTGGGTCATGGGGATGTTCATGCCGAAAAAATGAAATGTATGTGCACTGAGGATGGAAGGAAAGTCCAGTACCTGATTTCCCCATTCTAATTCATTGCAGTTCTGGATCACGTAGGCCGCACCGAGAGCCGTTATCATGGAGATCATACGGTGCTGTTCGGATCTGAGGCGCCGGTAGGCAATGATTTCGACAAGGGAGGCAAGAATCCCCCCCATGACGGCTGCCACGAGAATGGCAAGGAAAGGATTGATATGATATTTCCCGAGAAGGGTATAGCATATGAACGTCCCGAATATGTAAACATCGCCATGGGCAAAATTCATCAGTTTTAAAATGCTGTATACCATACTGTATCCAATTGTAACCAAAGTATAAATTGCACCAATCATGATACCGATAAACAATACGTCTAAAAACATTGCCTGCTCCTTATTTTATAGTTGTTGAGCCATACTGTTAGAATGCACTGACACGACGCTGGGCAAAGTGATAGATCCTTGAGCCCGCTTCATAGAAAAGCCCGCGGAGCCTTCTTCCGAATACATTTTTGGGCTGGGATACCGGCAAGGGAATGATGCTCTCATCCGGAATTTTGATATACTCTGCCAGAAGTCTGCCCATCACGCTTCCCGGACCAATTCCCCGTCCGTTGTAGCTGGTGACTGTGATAAAATTTGGACCCAGGATATGGAAGCGGGGGATGTGGTCGGTGGTCATGGCAATACATCCATACCATGCATGATCTAAAGAGATATTTCCGATTTGGGGGAATACTTTGTTTATGGTTCTTTTCGCCCAGTTTTTGTGGAGTGAGTATGTCATATTCTCAAGCTGCCCCACACTGCCGACAATCAAACGGCCGGCATCATCCAGCCGGTAGGATGAGAGGATTAAATTGGTGTCCCAGGCGCCCTGTTTATCCGGCAGGACGGTTTTCAGGATATTTTCCGGCAGCGGCTGTGTGGCAAACTGGAAGTAGTTGAACGGGATCATCTGCTGTGTTGTATCCTTGAAAGCGTGCTCCCCATAGCCCTGTGTGGCTAAAATGACGGCTCCGGCGGTTACAACGCCCCCGGTAGTGGTCAATTCCCAACCGCTGGCGGTTTGCCTGACGGATGTTACAGGAGAGTTGGTATGGAGTCTGGCACCTGCGCCAT
This sequence comes from Desulfobacteraceae bacterium, assembly GCA_015486915.1. Next base: position 2,572 of record WFQS01000331.1, on the reverse strand, counting down.
GGGCTGCCCTTGCAAGACCGTAGGCATAGGCCAGTGGCTGCACTGTGCCGGCTCTTTTATCAAGAAGTGCACCTGAAAATAATGTGCTGCCGGTCTGTACTGATGCGGCATCACGGTTAAGGAGTTTAACCGGAGCACCGCGTTCCTGCCACTGGGCTTCCCGCTGCTGCAGGGCACGATATCCGCTCCTGGAATCAGCACAGTGGAGTGTTCCGGTACGGTGGGCTTCACATTGTATATTATGCTTTTTTATGAGGTGAAATACCAGGTCGGGTGATGCGCCCAATACACGCATCAGTTCTTCGCCCATATCTTTTCCAAGTTTGGAAATAACATCTTCGGGCATGAGCCAGAGGCCTGCGTTGACAAGACCGACATTTCGGCCGGCACCGCCAAAACCGATATCCCTGGCTTCTAAGAGCAGGGCATCTGTGCCTTGTTCAGCCAGGTGAAGGGCTGCGGACAAACCTGTAAATCCGCCACCGATAATGGCGACATCTGTTTTGGTCTTACCCTCAAAGGGGTTAAAATGCTGCGGCTCAGGGGCTGTTTTTTTCCACAATCCGTGGGTCAGATTCATATTTTTCACTTGTTTTCTCCTTTACATAATCCCACTAAAAGGGGCGCGTACAAGGGTGGTGTGCACGTAATTTATCATGGTAAAAAAATCAAATACCGGAAATCCTGTCGCGTCTTGAATGGCATGGGCATAGGGTGGAAGATCACTGCATTCAAGAAGAATGCTGCCGATATCCGGATGTTGCCTTGTCAATTCCCGGGCCACTTCGACGACTTCAGTCTGGATTCTAAAAGAGTCCAGACTTCCTTTTTCTCTTAGAATGGCGTCCCTGAATTCAGGCTTATTTTCCATCCCGGCAATTGCCAGAGGGATGTCTCTGGAAATACCTGTGGATGTCAGGTGCATGGGCTTTAAACAGGATGCATTTGCAGTGATGATCCCGATTTTTTTTCCAGTGATTTGATATATAAACGGAATCTGGAGAAGACTTGAAAGCAGTACAGGGATATTCAGGCTTTGTGCAACTTTCTGTTGAAACATGGCCATAAATCCGCAGGCGCCAGTTACTGCCCGGACACCGCTGTTGTAAAGTCTTTGTGCTGCATCAATAAAAGGGTCGGCCAGTGCAGGGTCCTGCTGATTCAGCAGGCGGTCTATGGAAGCGCCTTCCACTTTTTCATAGCGCACAGAAAAGGGAAAGGTGCTGGCATTGCCGACATTTCCAGGGATACAGGGGTAGGACGCATCCAGAATCAAAATGCCAATGGTCTCTCCATACCAGGCCTGTTCGGGTCTGGTAACTAAAAATTTGGACATTTTACGCTCCCTTGTTCAGATGGTTCATGTCTGAATATCTTTAAAATATCAATAATATCTTTAAAATATTTTAATGATTATATTACTGACATATCAATGATACTATCAGCATGTCAAGTATTTTTACAAAAAAAAATCCATGATCTTCAAAAATAATGTGAAATTAAGCGAGGCGGTTTAAAATACTTGAATTTGTTGGATAGTTGGGTTAAATAGGGTAGCCATGTGGCATATCAATAATATATCATGATTTTAATCCATTATAACTGAGTGTTGACTATGAAAGAATCGATCTATCAGACCATGCGGAAGCGGATTTTGTATCTGGAGTATACACCCGGGCAGATTTTAAACGAAAAAGTGCTGTCTGAGGAGTTTGGGGTGAGTCGGTCACCGATCAAAAATGTGCTTAATCGACTGGAGTGGGAAGAGTTTGTCAGGGTGATCCCCCGCACCGGAAGCATGGTTACTGACATTAAATTCAGCAAGGTGATGAACATATATCAGATACGCTTTGAAATCGAATCCTTTGAAGCGGGGCTGGCAGAGGAAAAATTTTCTTCAAGGCATATGTCACAACTCAAAGATTTGTGCGATGACTGCCAAAGAGTTCTGGACGAAAAAGATCCCAAAGCCCTGGCACAAATTGATGCAGGCCTGAGAAACATTATCCATGATGCTGCTGGTAATTTTGAACTGGAAAAACTTTCCGATCGATTATACTCACAAACCTTCAGGCTTTGGTACATTGTTATGGGTAAAAATGACTGGCATAAAGAAGTGAACGCAGTAAAAAAAGAACTTATGACACTCCTGGATTATTTTGGATCCGGCAAGTCAAAAGAGCTGGCCTCAATACGGAGAAACCAATTGATCTACCATGTAGAACGTCTCCGCCTCATATTCCTGGGCACGAGCAGATAAGGATCGAAAATTCTATAAGTTGAACGAAATTGCAAAAAATATAAAAGCTGTGATCGCATGGTGCATGCGGTCACGGAAAAGCGGAAAAACAGCAATTTTTTTAATTAATACAGCCGCCGGTTTTAAACGTAAATACCAAGGGAAAAATGTAAAATGAAATATATCGGAGCCCATGTCAGTATCAGCGGAGGTGTTGAGAATGCCCCTCTGAATGCGGAAAATATTGGAGCAAAATCCTTTGCCATGTTCACAAGAAACCAGAGGCGATGGGTCTCAAAACCCCTTACAGATAAAAATATTTCAAAATTTAAG
>WFQS01000330.1 GCA_015486915.1 Desulfobacteraceae bacterium | reverse complement strand
GCCTTGGCTGGGAAGTGTGGTTAGACGGTATGGAAATTTCCCAGTTTACCTATTTTCAGATGGCAGGCAGTGTGGACTTAAAACCTGTTTCAGTGGAACTCACATATGGACTGGAACGAATATGCATGTACCTCCAGGGTGTTGACAATGTTTATGATCTAAAGTGGAACGATTCGGTAAACTACGGAGAAATTTACCATCAGCAGGAGGTGGAGCAGTCCACATTCAACTATGAAGTGGCAGATATAGACATGCTTTTTGATTTCTTTAATAAATATGAGGCAGAAGCGATGAAAATTGTTAAAATGGGACTTGTTGTGCCTGCATATGAATTCGGTCTGAAATGTTCCCATACCTTTAATCTCCTTGATGCAAGGGGTGCAATAAGTGTTACGGAACGTACCGGATATATCGGAAGAGTGAGAAGAATCGCAAGGGCATGTGCAAAGGCATATGTTGCCCAGAGGGAGGAGATGGGATTTCCACTTCTCAAACAATAGTTACAGACTTTCAAACTATAGTTAAAAAAAATTTAACGCTGGGGAAAATTTAAAGTTTTAAATCTTTATGTGGAAATCGGATGGGGTTCAGTAAACATAAAATAGGTGTAAAAATGAATGATTTGTTAATAGAAATAGGCGCAGAAGAAATTCCTGCCGGATATATTATCCCTGCTTTGGAAGCTTTCAGGGAAAAACTTCTGATCTCTCTTGATACTGCCCGGGTGGATCATGGCCAGGCCTCATATTTTGGTACTCCAAGACGTCTTGCACTGATTGTAAATGATGTGGCACAATCCCAGAGACCTGAGAAAACGACCATAACAGGGCCTCCGGAAAGGATCGGATTTGATGAAAATGGAAAGCCAACCATTGCCGCTGAAAAATTTGCACAGAAAGCAGGGGTTAATTTAGATGAGATAAGTGTGGAAGAGACTGCAAAGGGAAGGTATCTGTCCGCTGTAAGGGAAGAAAAATGTGAGTTTGCAGAATTTATCCTGAAAAATTCTCTTTCTGACATTATCCTTTCCATCCCCTTTCCAAAGAGTATGAGATGGGGGGATCTTTCAATAAGTTTTGCCCGCCCGATCATATCCGTTACAGCCATACTGGGCGATACCCCCATTGAGTTCAAGGTGGGTAATATTACATCCTCTCCATATGTCTTTGGTCATGAATTCATGTTTTTTGAAAAATTTAAGATTGAAAATGCTGCTCAATATCTTTCAACCCTGCGATCTGCAGGTGTTATAGCTGATATAAAAGAGAGGAAACAGCTTCTTCTGGCAGAAATCGAGAAAGCTGCATCAAGTGTTGACAGCGTAATTTTAAAGGATGACAAGCTTGTGGATATTGTCACAAATCTTGTGGAATATCCATATCCGGTGGTGGGAAAATTTGATGATGAATTTCTTGAACTTCCCGATGAAGTTTTAATTACTGCCATGAGAGAACACCAGAAGTACTTTGCCTTAACCGATGAAAATGGAAAACTCAAATCATATTTCATAGCTGTAAACAACACAAAGGCAAGGGACATGGATCTTGTGGCAAATGGTCATGGTAAGGTTATCAGGGCGCGCCTGTCCGATTCCGGATTTTTTTACAAAGTTGATAATGAGTCAAGTCTTGATGATTTTTCTGAGAAGTTAAAATCGGTTACCTTCCAGGCAGAACTTGGTTCCATGTACGAAAAAAGACAGCGTCTCATTGATCTTTGTGATTATCTTGCAGAAATTGTGGATCCCGGGGATGAAAATTTCAAAAAAAATCTCAAAAGATCAGCTGAAATATGCAAGTCGGATCTTGTCAGCCAGATGGTTATAGAATTTACAAAGCTTCAGGGTGTTATCGGCAGGACCTATGCTTTGAATATGGGAGAGGATAAAGACGTTGCAAAGGCAATCGAGGAACATTATATGCCTGTATATTCAGGCGGTCCGCTTCCTGAAACACAAATAGGAAAATTCCTTGCCATTGCAGATAAAACAGACACAATCTGCGGATGTTTTTTTGCTGACCTCATACCAACAGGGGCATCTGATCCATAT
>WFQS01000329.1 GCA_015486915.1 Desulfobacteraceae bacterium | reverse complement strand
GGTCAGAGCTGCAGTAATTGTTTCAACTTCGTAAATTATTAAAAAAATATAAGCCGGATCTTATTATACTGGATGAATTTTTTTTTCTTACCGATTATTGCAAAACATGGAAAATTCCCGTTGTTTTTATCTGCGATTTTGTAGGTGTACCCCTATCCCCTTTTTTAAAAAATCCTTTTCAATACAGCCTCGAAGTTTTTTTTGACTGGCTTTTGTATACTCATCTTCCCCAAAGAGTTGATAAATGGATTTATGTGGGTGACCCTGACCACATACCAAAAGAAGAATGGAAATCACGCATCAACAAAAAAAACATTTTACCAGTTGAGCCAATAACAAAACTTCAATACTCATCAGTACCTTCAAGGGAGATGGCACGGGATGAATTGGGTTTTAAAAATGGTGAAATAATCATTACGGTCACTGTTGGTTGTTCTGGTACTGGTACATATATTTTAGAAGCAGTTAACAGTGCTGTACCACATTTGAGGAAATTTTTTAAGCATTTAAGGGTTCATTTGATTTGTGGTCATGGTATATTGCCTGAAAACCTTAATTTCTTACCTGAAAAAGGGGTTTACATCCATGGATATGTAAAAAATATTGAAAAATTTTATGCAGGCAGCGATGCTTTGATTATTCAAAGCGGAATTACTACTGCAACTGAGTGTCTTATGACTGGAACTCCAATGATTGCTGTTCCCATTACAAATCACTGGGAGCAGGAACACACAGCTTTTTATTTAAAAGAAAAATATGGAACAATCATAGTCAGAGGTAAAGATGTTTCTGCAAAAACAATGGTTGATGCCATTGCCAGACTTTTAGAAAAAGAAAACAGGCAAATGTCATATTTTAAGGGAAACGGGCATAAAATTGCTGCAAAAGAAATCGCTGATATTTTATAGTGGCCATTAGGCCGAGCTGGACTTGCCAAGAATAGCCTCACAACAAAGAATGAAACAGGTGTTATGATTTGTTTTGTTTTTTATAACTGCCATGAGGCATATCTGACCTGCGTTACAGCGCCTCACAACGAGAATAAAAAGAGCATCAGTTACTCTGTAAAAGGTAAACTGTTTTTTACAAAAAACTATTTAGACCTCTTTGAAAATTTTTTGATTTTGTTGGATTCTGTTATAGTTCAGGAAAAATAAAATCTTCTTTACGCCGGATCAACACCTGTGATGCGGGCAATTTCTCCTGTCAGGGCATTTAGATCGGTTTTATTTAGCTCATTGATATCATTTTTCCCGCAGATACGGGCAACCTCTTTTATTTCATTTGTTGCAGCTATGATAAAATTGGCAACTGCTTCTGCTTTTTCCTCAACATTTAAGCGGGTTCTGAGATACGGGTCCTGGGTTGCAATTCCAAAGGGACAGCTTCCTTTATGACATTGTCTGATGTACCGGCATCCAAGTGCAATTTTTAAAGCTCCCCCCATGTAAACGGCATCGGCTCCAAGGGCCATTGCTTTGGCAGCATCCATGGCATGGCGCAGTCCTCCTGTGGCAATAAGGGTAACCCTGTCCTTGAGATTATTTTTTTTTAAAAAATCTGCGGTTCTTGAAAGGGAAAATATCAGGGGCAGCCCGACATGGTCTTTAGTGAAAATAGGTGCGGCACCTGTACCCCCCTCAGCACCGTCAATCACAATAACATCTGGAATATTTTTCTGGTCAAAAACTGCTGTAAGATCTTTTTCAACATGCCCTCCCACAATTTTTACTGCTATGGGTTTGCCCTTTGTAAGTTCACGCAGATGACCGATTGTATTTGAAAGATCGCCTGCCGAAGAGATATCTGGATGCCGGGCAGGTGATGCTGCGGTTTTCCAGGGCTTGATCTGCCTTATCAAAGCAATTTCATCGGTGACCTTTGCCCCGGGCAGTTTGCCGCCCATGCCGGGTTTGGCGCCCTGGGATATTTTTATTTCTATCATGTCGGCCATTTTCAACCGGTCATGGGATACGCCAAACCTGCCCGTGGAATATTGAAGCGTTATTTTATCGGATAACTGCCTTTCTTCATCCAGCATCCCACCTTCCCCTGAATTGGCCACACCTTTTACCATTGAAGATGCTTTGGCAAGGGCCATTTTGGCTTCCCTTGACAGAGCGCCGAAAGACATTGCGGCATTTAGAATCGGCGTATGTGCAATAATCGGTTTATCAGCTTGTTTCCCAAGGACAACTCTGCATTTTACATTCTCGCTTTCAAGAAGCGGGGGCCTTGCAATCTGGGATGGAAGAAAAACAAGATCATCAAGGTTTAAAAATGACCGGGTCGTCCCCTTTCCTTCAAGTGCATAATGTCCGGTTTTTGCCATTTCCATAATCATTAAAATGGATTTTGTATCCCAGTTGCCCTTTTCTTCCATTAAAGGATCGGGCCTGAAAAATTCAACCGGTGTTCCGCACACCGGGCAATGATGGAAACCTATTTCACCTGTAGCGATATATCCGCATACAGGGCATCGCATTATCTGTATTGACATGGATTTCACCTTTTAAATCACTGCCAGGGAAAAAATATGACAACTTTTAACCGGCACGGTAATTGAAAAAAACGTTGATTTTCGGTCAGGTACAATTTTTGTCCCGATACATTTTTTGGTCAGCACTTTTATATTCGCCCATTTTGGCCTTCACAATAGTATTAGTAGCTTCACAGCCCCAAATAGGCGGATATGAACACTTGCCAAAATTTACATGATAAGGATCGGAGATGAAATAAGTTGAACAGAAATAGCGCAGAATTCCGGCCCATGTACAAGGCGCATTAAAGGTTGCATACTCCAAGTATTCGGCCTTTGATGCAACGAAGTAGATGGGCCGGAAGACAAGCAATAT
>WFQS01000328.1 GCA_015486915.1 Desulfobacteraceae bacterium | reverse complement strand
TATTGCCACTCCAAGGCCGGTAAGTTCGGATTTGTTGTTTTTTTCGGGAATACGGGATGGTATCATAGGATTGGGACTTGTTCCCGGTGAAGCATTTTTCGCTCCCGGATTTAACGAAATTTTAACTCAGCCTTCGTTTATTCTTTCCGTATTTCTCAACGGAGCGACATATATTCATTGTTCAATAAAAGATATTGCAAAACAACCTGAACTATTAAGAGCACATTCTTTAAAAATTTTGGGTATTAATCCGGAATTGAGGAACTTGCTCATGGAACATCCTGTCGCTATAGCAGATGTGGTAAAATCGTGGTTCAGGGATCCCTCAGAAGATTCGGATTTGTTTGCCTGGAACGTATTTATTGATAAACTCCAACTTGAAGATATTCCTGCAGGATGTATGGTATGGAACGTGTCCATGGGGGGCTGCCTTTTATTTTCCAGAAGGCACAAAGGACAAGCCTTTCAGAATGTTTTACCCATGCCGGGCAGAAAATGGCAGATGGGAATGTTTGAGGACGGCACTGTTGAAGCATTGGGCTGCACCGGTCTTTTTTCGGTAAGTACTTCATCAGGCTATTCATCGGAAAATGAAGAAGACTCATATATTCCGACTTCCTGTATTCTGTCAAAGACATGTTTTGAATATATGTTTGCCGGATTAATCATACCTTCAAGAAACGGCTTGTTTTATCCCTTTCATTTTATAAATGCAATTGTAGAAGAGATAGATCTATGCGAAGATTCCTTGATTGTTGAAGTCCTTAATGCTGACGGGAAAACAGGTTCCGGGTTTCATCTTCTTATTTTTACAGGCCATAGGAATGACTCATATTATGAAGGTATGATTCTTAGAGTAAGAAAAAAAATTTGTTCTGAAATGGGAAAAAAATTTGATGTAGACGATATAAAATTGATACCTTTTTGCCCAAGACGTGGGCAGGATAATAAAATTGATGAGGATTGGTGTAGTATGCAGTATTTAAACGGAATGTTTAAAAAAAAAACTGAGGACGAGCTTTTTCTTAATTTATCCCGGTTGAGAGCACACGTTTTAAACTATATATAGGCCATGAGGCCGATCTGGTGACTCTCAGACTGCCTCTCAACAAAAAATGAAACTCTAATAATTCAAGGTACTTTACAGGAGTTTCATATAAAATATAACCCAACAAAAGCTACATAAGGAGGTAAAATGGCTATTCAGGATGAAATACCAAAATCAAGACTTACTCTGAGATACAAAACTGAGGTAAACGGTGAACCCGAGGATCTTACCCTTCCCATGAGATTTCTTGTTACCGGGGATTTCTCCCAGGGATCTTCCAAGGACAGAAAAGTTGATCTCGAAGAAAGGAACACCCGTAATATGGATGGGAAAAACACAGATGCAATAATGAAAGATATGGGCATATCTCTTGATTTTGCAGTGGACAACAAGATTAACCCTGATCAGGAAGAAGATCTTCAGGTTAATCTTGCATTTGACGGCATGAAATCATTTTCGCCGGATCAGGTCGCAAAAAATGTTCCAAAAATAAAGGGCCTTCTTATGCTGAAAGAGCTTTTACAGGAGGTAGTATCAAATGTGGATAACAGAAAAGGATACAGAAAACTTCTTGGAGAACTTATGAGTAATGAGGAAGCTTTGAAAAAAATGATGGAAGAGCTTAAGGATTTTGAAAGTTTTAAACTGCCATCTGCAAAAGCTGAATAATAAACACTGACCTTAAAATATTTTGAACAAGGAGTACAAAATATGGCTGATACAGAACAGAAAACTGCTGAAGCAACGGCAGAAGAAGAGGCTATTGATCTTAAAAGATTTCTATCAAGTATGAGGCTTAATACAGAGATATCTGAACCTGAGCCCATGATTAAGGACGGTCTTGAGACAATTGTTGAGGATGTAAGTGAGGAAAATCGTTTTGTTTCCGGTATGGCTGCTCTGCTTTATAATGTGGATACCAGTTCAGGACGTCTTGATAAAGGAAGTATCTTTGAGGTAATTGCACGTATTGATACAATGGTTAATGATCAGATCAATGAGATTATTCACCAAGAAAAATTTATAGCACTGGAATCCAACTGGCGGTCATTAAATCAGACGATATTGAATACCAACTTCAAAGCTGATATTATGATAGATATCCTTGATGTTACAAAGGATGAATTGTTTGAAGACTTTGAAAGCAATGCAGTGGACATAACGGGCAGTGCATTGTTTCAAAAGGTATATATTGCCGAATATGATCAATATGGAGGCAAACCCCTTGGATCAATCATCGGGTTATATGAATTTGAGCATACCCCGGATGATGAATTCTGGCTGAGGATCATGGGGAAAATTGCTGCTGCGAGCCATGCGCCTTTTATAAGCTCTGTTTCCCCGAAATTTTTCGGATGCAATTCCATTCAGGAACTGGAAGCTATCAAAGATCTCGAAGGATTGATGAACCACCCGAAATACGGCTCATGGAACAAACTGCGTGAATCTGAAGAAGCAGCTTATATTGGTCTTACTTTACCGAGATATATTGCCCGGCTTCCATATGATCCTGAAACCAATCCCTGCAGGGACATTAATTTTACCGAAGCCGTCATCGGTGATAATGACAAAGATTATCTCTGGGGAAGCGCTTCAATGCTGTTTGCCCAGAATATGGTAAGATCATTTGAAACATCAGGATGGTGTCAGTATCTAAGAGGTCCCAAGGGCGGCGGACTTGTTACGGGACTTCCGGTTCATATGTTCAACATCCGCGGAGAAGATGAAATGAAAGTACCTGTTGAGATGGTTATCCCCGATTTCAGGGAACTGGAATATGCCAACAGCGGATTTATACCGTTGATTTATCGCAAGGGTACTGCTGACGCATGTTTTTTCAGCTGTCAGTCCATTAAAAAACCCAAAAAATTCAAAGATCCAAAGGACAGTGAAAATTCACAGCTCGTTACAAATTTATCCTATACTCTTTCCATTACACGTATTGCACATTATATCAAATGCATTATGCGGGATAATATAGGAAGTTCAGCAGATGCTGAATATATTCGAAACAGTATTGATAACTGGATTTCAAAATATGTCACCACTGTTGTCAATCCCGATGACTTAACTCTTAAGTATTACCCTTTTAAGGCATATTCCGTTGATGTTGTTGAACGGGAAGGTATGATAGGCTGGTATGACTGCTCTGTTGGTATACTTCCGCATATCCAGTTTGAAGGAATGGACGTTGAACTCAGACTGGATGCCCGTCTATAACGGCCATGTATTATTTTAATCATTAATTAAAAAAAAGGAGAATTAAAATGGCAGCAACAAGTTATTATTGCAGTGTTGATCAGGGGTTTAATTTTCGTCCCGATGCACAGGACTATGTAGGACATCTTACCAAACTCAAAGTTGCAGGAAAAGAAATATCTGCAGACTTAGAGGTAACCAATCCTGAGGAAATTACAGGAGACAATGTTAAAGTAGTTGGAGTTATGTCTCAGATAGACTGGGCAGGCGGTATTGCAGAACCAATTAATATTGACTGTCAGGTTTCCATAAAAAACAAGCAGACCATTGCACTTCTTCAGGACAGCGATTTAAGCGATACAACCGTTGAATTCCAGTTCAAGATATATGAGTATGATCCTGCAAAGAAAAAATATTTCATGTGTCTGCACAGCAATGATGCGGACTTAAAAGGTCTGATCGCAAAAGAAGGCAGTTCACTTGATATGCACGTTGACCTTGAGGCGTCAGGCGAAGTTGTGAATCCCATTAATTTTACTTTTTCAATAGGAATCATGCCCGCAGATGAAAAGCAGGATATTCACAAAGCTGTGTCTGTTGATGGTAAATATGTACAGGCATGGGGTGTGACTGTAGGATAGGCCGCCCTCTGATTGACGGTATTATTGCTACCCATATATTGCATCATCCGTTTTCAGACCGTCCTGCATTTCCGGCCGGATGATGATCGCAATATCTGGGTAACACCTAAATTTTTCAGGAAATAATGTATATGATAGAAAATCTGGCACGTATAAAATGGGAAATGGGACAGACCCTTCTTCCTGTGCATTTTAATGCCCAGGAAGAGGCTTTGCTTGCCGATTCTGCCATGAGATTCAAAATGCAGGGACTTCCCTCCTATGGTATTGCCGGGCTGAAATGGAATCTTACCCTGCTGCAGGAAGGGGTGCTTTCCATTCATTCTTTAACTATGATCATGCCTTCCGGTTTATTGATCGGTTTACCCGGAAATGCAAAAACGTCACCCTTTAATCTTAATATACCCGGTGATGTGGTAGTTTCAGTTTATTGTCATGTTATTGAAGAAAATTTTAATGAGAACGAAATGAATGAGACCTGGGATACCGAAGAGGAAACCAATGTTCTGAGAAAATATTATCAATTGGTGATTTCTGCGGATCAGACAACTCCCGGAGCGCTTGAAACTTTGAAAATAGCCGAATTTAAAAAACAGCCCGATGGCAAATGGAGTATGAGTGATCAATATATTCCACCCATGATCCAGGTAGGGCTTTCACCATTTCTCATTGACCGGCTTGAGGAACTGAACCAGACACTGGAATTGTTTCACTATAATCTTGCCTTGGATGCTTCAGGGTATCTCAGCGGAGAAAATCTGTCAAGTGTCAGACAATGTATGAAAAGCAGCCTTAAAATGCAGAGATTTATTGCAAATATTAAAGAGCAGATCCATTGCCATCCCTATTTTGCCTATGAAGCGTTGAATGAATTTTACACTGAGGTTTGTTATTATAGAAAGGTGATGCCGGAAAATGTGACAACGCCCTATAAACACGAAGGGCTTTATGAATGCTTTCACAGGATTATTGATCCTCTGATTAAACAGATGCAGATAATGGAAGAAAAATCTCCATATCTTCCCTTTGAATTTAAAGACGGTATTTTCAATATTAATCTGCCCGGAGAGATAAGGCAGGCAAGTGATATTTATTTTCTGGCTCAAAAAGGACATGTAACTGACAGGCTTGATCTGAGCAATTTAAAACTTGGAAGTTTTTCAAGAATTGCGCTTATTCATAAAATGGCATTGCCTGGGGTTCCTTTGAAAAAGACGGAAAAACCCCCGTTTCAGCATTCCTTTGGCTCTGAAGTGGATTTCTTCAGAATTATTGAGGGTGAGGAATGGGATCATGCATTGAGAACTCTTTCTCTGTCTTTTTATAATCAGGAGATGTTTGCCGGAGTTGAATTTTTCCTATACTGGCGTTAGCGTTTTTGTGAGCTTACAATATTTAAAAGGCAGCGTAAATGGCTTTATTTGATAAATTCAACTATAATAAGGGAGCAGGCGGTCAGGCTGACAGTATCCGTGATATTGTTGAGAATATGAATAATATCCTTAATACGAAAAAAAATTACGGCTCCTATCTGAAAGATTATGGCATTCGTGATCTCAATGAATTTAACGATAGAGACGGCATGATAGAAATTATCATGAATGAAGTGGTAAGATGTATTGAACGTTATGAACCAAGAGTGGAAATTGTTAATGTGATAAAGGAAGAAGAGACAGATATGTTTAAATTATCCTTTAAAATGGAATGTGTTATCAAAGAGAGCAAAAAAACTTTAAATATGGTATTTGATACGGTGTTTAACAATATTATTGTGGAAGATATATAACTGCCATAAGGCAGATATGGAGTCTCTCAAAGAGCCTCTCAACAAATATAGAAACTCTTACTCTGAAAGGAATTTTAATAGAAACTCTAATGATTCAAGGTAGTTTACAGGAGTTTTTATAAATAGGAAAAAATAATGGGATCACTTGTCTGCCGTGTAGAACTGCATAAAAAAAATGGTATTATTATAACCGTTGAGAACAATGATGATAATATCACGCAGACCATGGTTTTGGATGGAACAACAATTACAACAACCAATGCAGGGGCCGATGAAACCAGTGTAATAACCCAGGCTACTGACAGTATTACCATTAAATGTAAAGATTTTCTATTGGATGCAGACACCATCACATGCAAGTCAACCGGTGCTGCTGTTCATGAAAGCAAGGATACATTTAAAATCAAAAGTTCAAAGGATATGTCCTTTAATTCAGGTGCAGATTTAAAGGCAGATGCAACATCCGATATGACATTATCTGCAAAAAAAATTGATGCATCAACCACATCCGGAGATGTAAAAATTTCAGGTACAAATGTTAATGTCACTGCAAAAATGAAAGCGGGAGTTGGCAGTAAAAACCTTGATCTTAAGGGAAGTATCAGTGCAAAAATGGATGGTGGAATAGTTGATGTAACCGGAAAAAAAGCCAATGTTGCGGGGAGCGCATTAACAACTATAGGGGGAAAAATAATTAAAATTGGATAACAGGGATAATGCCGCATCATGCAGATGAATGAAAAATTATACAGGTGTTTTTTAGAAGAAATGCATGAATTGGAACGTTTCCGCATGGAGTATGCAGCACGACATCCATCGGCATCTCTTGACAGAGACGATCCGGACATAAAAAGACTTGTGGAGGCTCTTGCTTTTTTTGCAGCAAGAACACATAATGCAGGACTGAACAATATCGTCTCTGCAAGATTAAGGATATTTCAGCAGTTTTTCCCCTTTCTGCTGTCTCCTCTTCCCGTAATGGGCATGCTTCAGGCCGTTCCAACGGGACGTTTTTCAGAAACCGCAATACTTCCAAGGGGCAGTCAAATTCTTATTTCTCCTGGCAGGGGAGGAAAATCTGCTGTATTCAGAACAATAAAAGATCTCCGTATCCTTCCTGTTTCTCTTACTGAAACAAAACTTTTATTGCTTCCTGATAGGGGATTCCGGCTTCTGATCTGCATTGAATCCATGTACGATCGAACCGATGATATCGGTAAAATCAGCTTTAACATTGACCATCTCAATAACTATCAGGCATCACTGCTTATTTTTGATAATTTACGTAACCACATGAAAAGGGCAATGGTGGTATTTGATAAAAAGGCTGATGAAAATTCAAAAGGAACCTCATGCAGTATAATATTTGGAAATGATCCTGAACAAAGTAAAATACAAAAGCGGGAAATGCATCCCCTGCAAAAGGCAAGATTTTTTTTCCAGTTGCCGCAGCAGGATCTTTTTATGATAATTGATATGCCTGATAGAAAAAAAACGTGGAAAAAATTTACCATCTGTATTGATCTTGATGATAAATGGCCGGGGAAACTGATAATCAATAAAGATATTTTCAAACTGCATGCGGTTCCCATGGAAAACCTGATAAAAGAAGCCACTATACCGCTTATTTATGATGGTACAAAAGAAAGCTTTCTGATACGTCATCCTGAACTGGACAAAGGCTATGAACTTCAATCGGTTAAAGGTGTATACCAAATTAAGGACGGCGCAATGCTTCCTTTGAAACCAGGCATTTTATCCGGTGGAGAAGGTTCATATGAAATAGAACGGAAAACAGGTAAAAGCGGCAAAACACAATACTGGCTCCACCTTCATTATTCAAAGGCTTTTATGGAGCCTGTCACCATTGTAGTGGAAGTATTATGGTATCAGCCGGGATTTTCAAAAATGATTTCAGATCAGCTTAAAGCATTGCCGTACAGCCGTGATATTGCAGGTGTAAACTGGGAAATATGCGATACTATTGTCCCCCACAGAAAGAGTAATTTTCAGGAAAATATGGATGGCTTTATGCATCTTTTAACAATCAAGAACAAATCCATTCTCACCTATGATGATATTACTTCCCTTCTGGAACTACTTGGAAGTGTCTGGAAAGGACATTTCAAACCGATTAAAGATCTGTTCTATGATTTAAGGGTTGAACATGTTTCTTCGGGAAGAGGAAAGGATTTAAGCGGACTTATTAAATTTGTATATTATTTGAAATTTCATGCATGTGAACAGGGAATGATACCGCTGATAAAGACTTTTACGGAACAGGTAGAGAAAATCCTTGATTCATGGATTTCAGATGCTGTGATTGAAACCGGAATGGAAATAGATGCCGTACAATAAGGGGAAAAATGGAACCGGAACTCTGGAAAGCAATTCAAATTTTATTTGATAAGATAAATGAATACTTTGATAATATCAAGGATGATACTGAAAAGTCTGATACCTCATCAAATAGCGGACAAGAAGCGGAAAATTCCTTAGAGTACACAGATCTTGTAAAAGCAAGAAAAGAGATAAGGAAACAATTTGAGAACCTTCGTATAAAGCTTCTTGAGTATTTATCCGAGCAGGAATCCTATCAGGTTCTTTTTCCCTTAGTGATATACCTCGATGAGATTGTCCGGGCTGAATTTTTAAAGGAAAAACAGCTTGAATGGCCCCTGCTCCAAAAGGAATTATATGATGTTGATAACGGGGGTGAGTTGTTTTATGATAATTTAAACAGTATTCTTCGCAAACCCCAGACATCTGAATTTATATTCGAGGTTAATTATTTCTGTCTTAAACATGGTTTTCAGGGAAAATATGTGGGTAATCCTGTTAAAATCAAAGAGTATCTTGACAATCTTAAAAAGAAAATATCCTGCATTGATATGGAAGGAGTCACTATATTTCCGGAGGATACATCCGAAATTAAATATTTTTGGCCTCCTGTATGGTATTACGGATGTGCTGTACTGTGCCTGATTGTATTTTACGGTGTGCTTCGGTTTGCAGGATAACGGCAATATCATATATATCATTACAAAGGGGGCTCTGTTTTAAATTTACCGCACAATTAGGGAACTGGAAGAAAATAATATACGTATATCGTGCAGTACTTTTGTTCGTTTTCAAGGCGTGATGACAGGTGTATAGTCGAACTATGTGCCTGTTATCACAACGGAGAAAACGGGCAAAAGGGCAAACAGGATGCGTAAATTATTTTTTGGAAGTTCCCTTACAGTGCTTCAAATTTTTACAAGAAATAAAACGTAAGTTACTACGTTTATATCCAGATCCGCCTCATGGCGGTTTTATAAGGAGCAGGTTATGACTAAAATTTTCAGATTCAAATCATTGAAACA
Source organism: Desulfobacteraceae bacterium (assembly GCA_015486915.1). Next base: position 16,028 of record WFQS01000328.1, on the reverse strand, counting down.
ATCTACAGAAGCAGAACAAAGGAAAATATCACTTAAACCCGGCCGCACTGAACAGTCCCGCCGCAGATATGAGGAAATTCTCGAGCAATCAAAATCTATAGTTATTACCCCGCAAGATGTTGTCAATTATCTTATCTATGTGGGCCTTGGTTTTAAAGGACAGATACAGATGGCTTTTGAGACAAAAGGCTGGGGTGGTTCATCCGAGGTCTCGGTCAATCCCCTCGGACTGGTAGGATTGAATACCGAATTAAGTATCGGAGGATCTGTTAAACGTGCAAAACAACGTGTTATTATCGTTTCTAAAGGTCCATCTTCCATCAATTTCAAAAAAAATCATAAAATTCCTATGCCTATAGTAGTAAATAGCCTGGTTGGGAAATACTGGGAAGGAAGGACTCAAGTAGGTATTGATGTCAGCGTTGGCTTTGAAGCTGAGGCAGGTGTTACACCACAAATAGGAAATGCACAGGTTGCCGCTGAATTTGAAGCCGTAGGCGTAAGCGCATCTGCAAGAGCCGGATTAAGGGCTGAAGCAGGATATACATATGATCATTTTTATGCGGAAGATGTCTATCCACTCTATTTTGAGGATCAGAAGGAAGTTAAGAAAAAACTTGAAAAAATTCTATCCGAAGGTTCCATCAGGGGTATGTTTAAATACGATGCCTGTTCTTTCATTAATGATCATATACGATTTTTCGGTAACAAAAAGTTGAATCTGCATGGCAAAATTTTACGGCATACGACCACGAAAGGGTATAAAAATATTATAAAGAAACTTGATAATTGCAGACCCAATGCCCCGGCAAATATAAAATCTGAAGCCGAAATCTACAAGGATAAATTAAATCATTTCAGTACAAAAGGGGATGCAACAACTTATCTGATATTATCTTCTCACAAAGCTGAAGGACAAGCCGGAGTCTATGCCAGAGCTGAAGTTTCAGCCACTGCAGGAGATTTGGCTTCCCTGGAGGGTAATGCTGAATTGTTTGCAGGTGTATCAGGTTCATATAAAAAAGCATATTCAAGGTTTCAAACAAAAACCGTTACCGAATCTTATAAAAGAGGAGAAAAGATAAGGCCGCAAACGGTTTTTACAACTTATGATACAGCTATCGTGTATAGCAGTTTTTATTTGGGATTAGATGCTGACATTGATGTTTCCGGTGATATTTTACGATCCGGTAAATCTCTTCAAGATGACACAGAACTTGGGGAAAACTTAGAGGAGGCAACGGAGAAAACAAAGAAGCGTCCTGATTCTTTAAATCAGATCTCTTACAGAACTGCTATCGCTTACTGGAGAAAGCCTGACCCGTTAAGTGAATCGCACAGACCTGTGAAACCCGGAATTATCAAAAAAAGAAAAGCAAGATCCTGTCAGGGTACAGGCGTAGCCTTTGGTCAATCATTTGTTGTAGGTAACCTAAAAAAGCTTATAATCAACTATTATAATGAGTCAACCGGCACATTCAATGAGAATATAAAAAATGACCCCTATATTAAAATAATCGCACATGCACTAAACATACCGTTTAAAGATATACGGTACATAATAAGATTTCTGAAAGATCAGAATGTTTCAAGTACTATTGCCTACTATCTTCCATTGGATATAGGAATATTTATTGAAGCAACATACAAACCTGTTAATTTGCCACGTCTGATTGTTAATCAGACAATAGATAAAAAAACAGGCAAGGAATTCGTTCAATTATCCCCTGATTTCAGCAAAACACTGTTCAAAGAGAAACTCAAGCCTGAATCTTTGCGCTTAAGATATAGGAAAAGAGATTTTAGCAATAAAGATTCATCTCTTTTTACAATAGGCTTTAAGGTACAGGGGACCGGAGCAAAGATAAGACTTGAAAAAGTTCAGCGTGCAGGAGCTGACGGCATTTTTGATGTTGCCACAGTATTTGTCGATGATGAGCTTAAGAGATTGCATGACGGTCAAAACCCTGCTGCGGCTTATGAAAAAGCTGTACCTCCTGCTGCATTATTTTGTCAATAACCGCCATGAGGCGGATCTGGAGCGGCCCAGATTTTGCCTCACAACAGAAAATGAAAGGCACACGTTTTTTTACAAATACTTTCTTATAAACAGCCATGAAGATACCATTTGAAAAATTTTCCTCCTATGGAAACAATTTTATCATTGTCGATGAAATTTCAGGACAATACATACCTGAATCAGCAAAAAATGATTTTGCAAAGAATGTAACGGACATCAACTTTGGCATTGGTGCTGATGGTTTTATTGTGATTCAGCACTGTAATTCAAAAGTATTATCGGAAATCAACGGTACCCGTTCTTACTGGGACTTTGCACATCCGCAGGTTAAAGGGGATTATATCTTCAGAATGTTTGAACCTGATGGAACGGAATCTCTATGCTGTGGTAACGGTTTGATGTGCATTGCAGAATATTTATATAGAACAAAAAATATTACTTCTGCCCGTATTTTAACGGAAATACCAAATAAAAATCCGGTAATACGTACTATCGGATATGACAAAAAAGAACATAAAGCATGGGTTAATATGGGAAGACCCGGTAAGATACCCTCTTTTTTGTTTGATTCCAGTGATATGGTGTTAGATGATAATAATATACATAAGGCACATTTTGATATCAACTTAAATAATATCATTCCCTTTCTAAGCAGTTTTCCCGGTACAGAGCAGCCAATCTTTGAACACAGATTTTCTCTTACAGGTTACCTGATTTTCACAGGTGAGCCCCACCTGATTTTCTTACTTGATCCCAAAAAATATAATAATACATTTGTAAAAAGCATATTTGTTCAGAATGGGCACATGAAACAGGAACATATAGTAAAAAAAGGGGTGAAATCCTGTACTCCGGATCTTGTTTACGCCATTGGTAAATATTTTAACAATAACCTGAAAAATGTGTTCCCCTTTGGTATTAATATTGATTTTGTAAATTATATTAAAGATTCCAACATAATTGAGCAAAGATGTTTTGAGCGGGGAATAGAGAAAGAGACCCTTGCATGTGGAACAGGCATGGTGGCATCGGCATATTTACTCCGCACACTGAATATCATAAAAAATAAAAGCGTACGGATATATCCTGTTAAATGCAGGAACTTTAAACCGGATGCGCAAGCAGGAATTGAAATTATTAAAGAAGAATACCTGATACAGGGAACGCCTGCCCGTATATGCAATGGCATGTTTCTTTTCTTTGAAAAACAAAATAATAATTCCTCGCATCTCACCTCATCTGCTCTGGTTCACACGTTCTGAATATAAAATAAATTATGGAAAAAACTGAAAAAGTAACAAAATTTTATACTTACTCCGGCAGCATAAAAATCAAATTGATTATAGGTTCAATGTTTCTGCTTATACTGACATTGGGCTTTAACACAATGCTGAGTTTAAGTTCTCTTGAAAATATTTACATAAATTCCACATTCTCAAAATATATCGCCGTGGGGAATCGTTTAGACAGAAAGATAGAGGAATCAATCAGATTTGGCAAAAATATAGATAAATTTATCGGTATGAATCTCATGCTTAAACAAGCCAGAATCTATCTGACAAAAGATAATTCCCGCTATTTTAAAAAAATGAACTTGTCTAAGATAGATTCCGATCTTTCAGTTTCAATTGTATCGCCCGAAAACAGCATTCTTTACAGTACAGATCCCAAACTTGTACATGGGAAACTGCCTTTAAAAGTACAATCACATTTTATGTCTGTTTTCCAAAATAACTATAAAAAGAATAAACTGAATAAAAATTACCACAAATTTGAAAATGAATTTTATATTGGTTTACCCATTCGTGAAGCGCAATCATGGGTTGGTTCCATTGTCATTAAATTGAACAAAAATCAGGCCAAAGCATTTATAAACAAAGTATTAATCAAAAAATTCCTGTTAATAGGCATTATTTTATTTATTGTTTTAATGTTCTTTCTGATATTTTTTTTCATCGTTATCCCTCGCCATAACAGGCAAACAAATTTTTCAAGATCGAGAATATCAATTGTAATTATTGTAATCCTTGTTTTCAGCCAGATATTGTTTTCGCTGTTTAATACCAATTCGTTCAAAAACTATTACCTTGAGATCAGCCGGGAAAAAAACATAGTAGTGGGAAATCTTTTAAAAGAAGATATTCAATATCTGTTGAACAAGGGGATTGCTCTTAAAAATCTTTTTATGATGGAAAAAATGCTGGGGAAAATAATATCCACTTCACCTGATTTAAAAAGTATTACCATATTAGATTCAAATATACGTCCCCTTTATATGGCCAACCATTACAATATTATAAATTTTAAGGGGAAAAGTCCTGCCATTGCCATTGATAAATTCAATAAATTCAAGAACTCAAAATATAACTTCCTTATTGATCTGATAAAAAAACAGGCAGGAAATGATAAATCCCAGGCAGGTATAATTACAGGATATATTTCCATTGTGATTTCCGAAAAAGTCATTCTGTCCAAATTAACGGGTATCATATTGGATTCCATAACAATACTTGTGATTTCAATCCTTTTCATGATGGAACTTCTGTCAATAGTATTTCAATATTTCTCAAAGCAGACAGGAAAAATAAAGAAAACTTCCAGAATTAATTTTACAGCCATCCGTCCGGCAGTATTTTTGTATTTTTTCGGACAAACAATTTCTGTTTCCTTTTTACCGCTTTACATGGAGAAGCTTTATGAACCTTTGTGGGGATTATCCAAAGATGTTATTCTTGGGTTGCCCATATGTGCGACAATGCTTTTTGGAGCAATTTCTGCCCTTATAGCCGGGCCATGGATTGATAAACGGGGATGGCACGAACCTTTTTTTACAGGAATTGCACTGACATCAGCCGGTTTTGTTTACACCTGGCTTGCCTCAAATGCTGTTAATCTTATTATTTCACGCGCCTTTGTCGGCTTTGGTTATGGTTTAACTTTTATGGCAGCCAACGGATTTGTAGTTGCATTTACAGATGAAAGCAGCAAAGCCCAGGGGCTTACAAGCATGATTGCCGGATGCTATGCCGGTTATATCTGTGGAAGTTCAACAGGCGGGATGCTTGCAGATCGTATTGGTTATAACGCTGTTTTTATTATCGGTGCCTCTATCATTGCTTTGTCACTGATATATACAATAATTTTTATGAGAGATAATATCGGTTCGGATAAAGCCGCAAACAAAACAGATGTTCCGGATACTTTTTCAAAATCTGCAATAAAATCCGGGCAGATATTTAAATTCATAACCAATACAAGAATTATATCTTTATGTCTCTTCGTTATTTTACCATCATCAATCATCACCGTAGGTTTCCTGAACTATTTTATTCCCATTTATATAAATAATATCGGCTCGACATCTTCAAATATCGGCAGACTGCTGATGGTACATGGGTTGTTTTTTATTTATGTTGCACCATTGTTCAGCAGATTTATTGACAGGGCTTCACAAAAATCAAAATTTATAGTGATCAGCGGATTCATAGCCAGCCTCGCTTTGATGGTGTTTTATTTCTACAGCGGTATGCTGGCAGCCATTTTATCTGTACTGATACTGGGACTTGCAGGCAGTTTTGAGGCTTCAATACCCTATGCATTAAGCCTTAAAGCCACAGAGGAACTTGGTAGTGGAAAAGCCATTGCCATTTTATCATCAGTTGAAAAAATCGGCCAGGTCGCAGGCCCTATTATATTTGGTTCTCTGATTTTAGGGTATCATGAAAACATAAATCTTTATTTTATGGGAACAGCATATATGATATTTGTACTGCTGTTTTATTTGATCAGCAGATATAATAAATCAAGTCTTACCTGAACGGGACAAGCAACGTAATAATTTACGTTCTATTTTTTATAATTATTGTAAATCTCATCTGCAGCACTTAGAACATCAACCGGCGGATCATACCCTATTTTTGAAGCTGTTTTTAAATTGATGGCAATTCTGCTGGGTGCTTCAAAAATTTGGCTAAGCTGCCCGGGTTTTGCGCCATTGAAGACCTTTGCTATTATTCCCGCCTGATATTGGCCCACATATTTAAATCCAGCCTGGGAAATACTCATCAACAGGCCGTATTTTACCTCTTCTGAACCAGCCTGGGAAAAGGTGGGAATTTCTGCTTTATTTGCTGTCTTTACAAGGTAGGGAAGAGTATTTGCATCGACTCCCATATGCATGGTCACATAAATAGCATCCGCTTTACGGCAAAGATTGGAGAAGCACCGTTTTACATCTTTTTCAGCTATTTTCTGGTCATCCACTCCTTTTTGAATAAAGCACCTGATAATTTTAAATCCATGCTTTTTTGCCAGCGCCTCAATTTGACTCACACCGGCATAGCTTCTTCCCCGGGGAGTGTTTTCATACATAATGCCGAGTTTTTTAAATTTCATGAGATTATAAAAAATTTCCACCTGCCTTTTATATCTTAAGGGGTCCACTCTAACGTGGAAATAACCATATCCTGAGTTATTGTAACTTTTTATAATCCCGGCGGCCAAGGCATCACTTACGGCACAGGCAATAGTCGGGGTTTTAATTTTACCATTTGCCAGCTCCTGAGCCGCCCATGTTCCCATGGCTATTATCAGATCAACATCCTTTTTTGTGTTCAGACGTTTGATAATAGACCTGGACTGTGGCTTTCTTAAATTATCTTTCCAGTTTGAGGAATAATATGCATTTTTTTTAAAAATCAGGTATTTACTTTTTAAATGAGTTGACAACCATGCCCAAACAGGTTTGGTCCCATCCCCTGGAAACTGTGGCAATTCAGTTTTGTCAATCCAGTGCAAATCCATCAATCCCTTTACGATTGCAACCAATGTTTGTTTATACTCAATATAGTCTCCACCCTGATAGTAACCAATGGACCATTTCTGCCCGTTATGCAGTTTCGGAGTTACGGGGTATTTAGCTTTATCAGCAGCGAAACCATTTAAACTGATAAGTAGAGTACATAGAATTATTACAACCAAACCAATTATTTTCTTATTCAATTTAAATCTCCTTTTTTCCCATATAACTGCCATGAGGCAGAGCTATACAATTATTCCTTTAACGCTGACACAATTGTTACATCAATTATATTTTCCTGAGAAATCCCTGTCCCATCCCAGAGTGAAGGCTGACTTTTTTTACTCATAAGTGCAGGCACGGTGTTAATTTCGTTAATATAGATCTGCCTTTCCCTTGAATAAAACAAATCAAATCGTACTTCACCGCGTCCTTCAAGCGCTTTGTAAGCTTGAACAACAAGATTCTGAACTCTGTTGTAGTCTTTTTCAGGTATATCAGCCGGGATATTTTTAATATTGCTACTGCCATTGTCAATACCGTATTTTGCTTCATAAGTATAAAAATCATACTCAGGCCCCACAATGGTCTGTCTGATAACGCTGGCTTTTATTCCCTTGTCCGATGCAAAACAATATACTTCAAGCTCACTTCCGTCAATATATTCTTCAGCAATGAGTTTATTGTCAAAGGAGAATACATCCTCAGCTGCCATGGCAAAATCGGATTTTTTATATATTTTATGGACACCAAGTGATGAACCTGAATTGGCAGGCTTGATAAAAAAAGGTAATTGAAATAGTTTTTTTAAGTCATCTATACATGACGGTGTATAGTCGTTTTGATGAATCACCACATATCTGCAAACCGGCAATCCCGCACTTTCCAAAAGACGTTTCATAACATCTTTGTCAAAGCCCACGGCGCCTCCTGTCATTGAAGGTCCGACAAAGGGGATACCTGCCGTCTTCCAAACACCTGACATAATTCCTCCGGCACCGTTTCTTCCGTGTAAAAGAGTAAAAATCAGATCAACTTTTACCGGTTTTTCGCTATCTTTTGTATAAAATCGTGATAAATCTCCATGGCCAATAGTCAGATAAACAGGAACACCGACAATGGTCGGCAGAATATCATCTGCAAAATCGCAGTTTAATTTAAATCTGGATCTGTCGCACAGAAGCCAATTGCCGTTCTTTGTTATATATAATAATTTTAATTCATATTTTTCAGGATTAAAATGTGAAATAAGATTACTTGCCGAAATAATTGAGACATTATGCTCGTCAGATCTGCCTCCAAATACCAGCAGTACATGCAACCTGTCCTTCTTAATCAATTTGATATCCTCACTACCTGGGGAAAAACCCATTTATGTTCAGCTCTTATCCGATCCGTGAAAAATCAGTGAAAGCATTGTTATATCATCGTATTGGGGTTCCTCTCCCGAAAACACTGCTATATCATTTTTAACCGTTTCAATTATTTCCTCCGGTTGAGTGCCGCTGAAAGATGCAACAAGTTTTTCCAGCCTTTCAGTTGAATAGAGCTCCTTTTGTGGATTCATTGCCTCTGTGACTCCGTCTGTATAGAAAAAAAGTAGATCTCCTTTTTTCAAGTTTAAAGAAAGCTCTTTGAACTGAATCATCTCCATGGCACCGGCAACGGGCCCGCTCAGCCCTTTTTGATAAAATGTCCTGTCACCTGACTTTATTAATGGAGGATTATGCCCTGCATTGGCATACTTTAATTCTCCGGTTTTAATATTAAGAATACCGATTAGAAGAGTTACGAACATACAGTTAGGATTGTCTTTACTCAGCACATCATTTATTTTTGTCATTATTTCAGATATGGATTTTTTTGTTTCAGAATATGTATTGATTAAGGTTTTTGTAATAGCCATAAACAGGGCTGCAGGAACCCCCTTTCCTGAAACATCTCCGATTGAAATACACAAATGATCATCATCTAACAAAAAGAAATCATATAAATCCCCGCCAACTTCTCTTGCCGGTTCCAGATATGCATAAAGATCAAACTCCTTTTTGTCCGGATAAGGCGGAAATATTTTTGGAAGAATGCCAAGCTGTATATCCCTTGCAACATTTAATTCACTTTCTATTCTTTCTTTTGCAACGGTTGTTGCCACCAGTTGTTTGATATTTTTCTGCAGTTCCCGGAACATATACACAAAAGCAGCTGCCAGCGCTCCTACTTCATCTTTTCTTTTTATATAAATATCATTTTTAAGATCAAGAGTAAATTCCTTAGAAGTAAGATCCTTATGGGGAATATCCTTTAATTTCTGTGTTAATGATCTCAAAGGATTAGAAAACCTTTTCACAGCAATGTTTAATATAATAAAACCCAACAGGAAAATTCCTCCGATAATTAAAGAAAGTCTCTCGGCAAGGCGGTTTGCAGGTGCTTTTATTTCTTCCACCGGTACAAGTGCAGAAATATACCAATCAAGGGTTTTTATGTGAGCTGTATATACATTTATCTCATGCCCGTTAAGGATAAAGCCCGAAAACAGCTTGTTCTTCTCAGATTTGATAAAGTCCATGATTAAATTTTCAGATAGTGCCGGCAAAAATTTTTTTGAAGGCGGTATCAATATATCACCGGAATGGTCGAACAGAAAAATTGTACCGGTATTGGCAATTTTAATCTGCTGGAAATTTTCTTTCATGATTCTGATGATATCGTTAATTTTAGTCTGGGTTTCCTCCTCTATCCCGGAAATATCATTTGTGATTCCAAGGGTCCATCCCCATTTGGAAAGTCTTACAAGATAGGCAAGTTTCTTGTCTTTTGAATTCTTGTATGAAAAAACAGCAAATTTATCAAAAAAAGAGTTATCACTGTTTATACTTGTTGAAACCGGAATATCTTTAACATCTTTTATATCGTTCAGATTCTTACCTTTAAAATCTTCATTTGTATCAAAAAAAATTTTATTTGAATCATCAGCAAGAAAAATTCCTGAGGATATTTTCAGCGAGTTAAGCCATGTAATGGCTTTTTTTCTGGCCTTTTTTCCATTTTTAGCATTTGTTATCCTGCATAATTCGTCTATTGCATGTTTTAAAATGGCACTTGTGTTTTTTAATCGATTCTTTCTTGTCTTGATAAAAGCCAGTTTAGCTGTCAATAAATTTTGGTATTTGCCTTCAACATCCAATAGAATAATATTTTTTATGTTTTCAATATTCTTCTGTTCCCTGGTTAAAACTGCATTTTTAACATCTTTTTGAGTAAAGAAAATAATACTGGCGGTTATAGCAATAAAAATAACACTACTTAAAATTAAAATTTTAGCCTGTAATGAATGAAGCATTTTCTGTCCTTAATATGTTAAGAGATTTAATAAATCCACCCTGATTGACGGAGTTCTCATATAACAGCCACTGGCTGATTTGGATTTGCTCCGAATCCGCCCAAAGAATCATAGATTTTGACAAATTTAGAAATAAATATAATGGTTTACGTTCTATTTCTTATAAACGGTAATGAGGCCGATCTGAAATTTGGTTCAGGCTCTGCTCAGAGGATCAGAAATCCTGATAAATAATGGAAGTCCGCCATTATTGGCTAAATTTTTCATATGGAATTTAAATAGATTGGAAATGAACTCTTGTCAAGTAATGTTCTTAACGCAGCCATGAAAAAACTATAAATATTTTGCAAACCATATATCCGTATAATTTATAATCAGTGATTTTCACGGCAGGACATCATGTATATCTACAGGCTTATTGACTGGCTCATGATACTGCCTGATAATTTAACAAAAGAGTTTACCGAGAATTTAATAGGCTACGAGGAGGAAAAGAAAATGCCATATATAACAAGTGCTGAAAGAATCGGAATCGAAAAAGGGATCGAAAAAGGAATGTTATCCGAAGCAAGGGAAATGGTCATTGAAGCTCTTGACTTGAGATTCTGGAAAGGCAATATCTTTGGACAAGCGAACAGCCTGGCTTTGATTACTTTTGAAAAGTTTAGTCTGCACACAACCCCTTATCATAACTCCTAAAAAGAAGTTATCTGTAAAATTACTTATTTTCAATATTATAAGGCCACTCATGGGATATGTCAATAGTATATCCAAGGAGACGGATCAAGAAAATAGGGTTCGATTAACACATTGTCCAATTTTTGGGGGGCCACTTTAGAGGTGACTCGCGTCTGTCGATAGAAGCCACGTTGTCTTCATCAGGGGTAATCTCAATGATAATTTTATTTGAATCATCACCATTTCCTCCTGGGATTTGTGCTAAAAGCTTCAATAGCCTAAAATCTTCGAGTTTCCTGATAATTTCTTGTGGCTGTCTCCTGCATTGCATAAAAAACACGGAATGTCACATCAGAAAGCTGAATATATTGTGGTAAAAGTGTTTTATTTATTTTAGCAATGCAACGATTTCCAAGAGATATAATAGCCGCTTTACGTTTTGATTTCGGACGATCATTAAGAATTTGCTGCAGAGTGGCAACAACCTTTGCAAGAATACCCAATTGTTCACCTATGCTTTGAACAGTTGGCTGATCATCAATTCTTGAATAATAATCAAGCATTGAATCAACCTTCTTCAACGCATCATATCTGTGGGACATCCTTCCAGCCTTGCTTTCCTTTTTAAATGTCCTCATGTTCCATATTGCTTCACTATCAAGAGCAGTGCATGTTTCCGTGACGAATTGATGGTAAAGTTTTGATCGTTTTGCAACACTAATGAGAATATTGTTTCCAAATTTTTCTACAGTTTTTGGAGTCCAGTATCTTCCCATAGCCTTTCCAGGAACCTTGGCATGAATATTTCCGCCTCCGGCTAAAAGAGCATATCCTGCAATAGTTGAGCAATTCTCTTTTGTAAGACTATAACGCCTTCTGTCGCTCCTGTCCCCAAGGTAATAATTAACCCACCACTCAACCATAGAGGCATCGTCCAGCCCGCAGGGCAACCCATCACTCATTGTAGGAATGTGGGTGTTCACATCAGGTGGGCGCATAACATTTGTCTTGTTGGGATCAAGCTCCATATAAAAATCGGTAAGAGTTGATGGATAATTATGGCTTGATACCATATTTGTCAGTAGATCATAATACCTCGCAAAAACATCTTTGTTGTCTGCCATTTTAAAGCTGTTCACAACTTCATTTGTAATTTCTTTATGTTCTTCCAGCTTTTCGTTCCATTCCTCCAGATTAAAGGGCTGATTTTTTTTACGCATCTTTCTCAATTCGGTCTTGACGAACATCTCGTTTTTCTTGGATTCCTTTTCAAGCTGTTTTACAAATTTTCGGAATTCCTTTGAATTACGCATCCTGTCACCTTCGCCTCCAAGGTCACGCTTAAAGGTATGCGGGTCAGGCATCTTGGTCTTGGCTATATAGGGAGTTCCCCTTTTATTATCATTTTCATCAATACCCTCACCAGGCCACCAGCTTATGTAAAAAGGCTCGTCGGGGTTATTTGTCAGTATGCGAATCGCAGCATGTCCAACATTCTCTCTGTGCCTGACTCCAGCCGTCCATAACCCACCATAATTCCAAGTCATTACAATAATCATTTATCCTCCTTTTATAATTTGACTGAAGTTAGCACGCTATCGTGCGGGCTTTAGTATGATAAATATTCCATTGTCTCTCCATTACAACCATGGCAGCTTCAAGCCTAATTGCAAATCCTCATGCTCAAAAGCAGTTTCCATAAATTCAACGTCTCGTTTACTGATATTAAGCCTTTTGCCCTCTACATGCCAGTTTTTCGTTACTTCACATATGCCTTGTGCCAATCATCAAATTAAAATTTTTGCCTGCAATGAATGAATCATTTTTTTCCCTCACAATAATATGGTTCAAAAGGGATCATGTCCTTCTTTTTTAAGAAGTGCTCTGTACCAGTGTGAAAATTCATACATTCCCCGGATTTTTTCATCATCATTTATTATGCCAAGACACATTTCCAGAGCGCCTCTTGCAAAGGCACTTGAATATTCATCGCTTTTTGTCTGCTGGAGGAATTGACTGATCAGCATTTTGCTCGTACGCTTTGTTTTATCTGTCCTTATATCAATGGGATCCTTGGGGTTTTGAATGGGGTCCCATTTTTCATAACCGATTTTCATCACATATTTCTGACCCCGTTTTCCCATGGAATCAAAAATTGCCTTTTTCTTTTTCTCTATCTGCTGTGGAGTAAATTTTTCCTGCATGATTATTTTTCAACTCCAAGGTATTCTTCATTAAAATCAGTAATTAATGCCATTGAAACAGGTATAAGCATTTCACACATTTTTATATTTTTTGATTTAATTGAATCTGTTAATTCTGCCGAAAGAAGCTGGAGTTCCGTATAAATTTTATCCATATTTAACGTAGGATATTTTTTGCCCTCTTCAAAATTTGTTCTGCCGCAGATATGGCTCATGCCGGCACTTGAAGTGGGGATACCGTAAATCCTGCATGTTATGGGCCTTGATTCATACATCATGCAGAGATTGTCAGGACCGAGCAGGGGACATCTTATTCTTTCCCTCCCCATTTTTGCGAGGATATCCACCTCGTTTTTATTTTTTGCAAATTCCCTGTATGCATCTCTTTTTAATTTAACAATGGCGCGGTCTGTTTTTCCGGCATTTTCAATTATTTTCTTTTTTTCTTCACCTGAAAATTTTTCATTGAACCTGTGATTGAGATATATGGCTTCAATAATGGTAAGATCAAAAAGAGCATAGCAGCAGTCGGAACATTTTTCCCTGCAGAACACCTCTTTTGGGAATTCTTTTTTTACCCGCTGAAAAATTTTGTCAATCATTGAGACAACTGCCTCGTATTTTACAAAATGTTCTTTAAAATCAATGGACATAATTTTATTCCTCTGTTCATTCTTTTTTGTGAGGCCGTTTGAGAGCCGTTAGATCGGCCTCATGGCCGTTTATATAACAATATTGCTCAAAGTATCGACAGCGTAAGCCCCCTGCGGTATGTAGATCCAGCCCATCAGGACCCAAAGGCGATCAGCTCTTTTGCCCTGCCGGGCGTTAAGAAGCGCAGGCTGTTTGAGGACATACTTGACCGCAGTTCCTGCGCTTTAGACCGGCAGGGCAAAAGGGCCGCCGACGGTCCCGGGCTGAATCTACATACCGCAGGGGGCTGCATATTACCATTCCATATTTTGTCATAAATCGTTAACTCTTTGGGGCAGCCTTGGAGTCTTCAGATCGGCCTCATGGCTGTTTTATGCTATTTTCCTATACAGAAATTTTTAAAAATATTGTCAAGAATGTCAATTTTTACTGTATTTCCTGTAATTTCACCAAGACAATCAGCACCGTTTTTTAAATCAATGGAAATAAGTATTTCATCCGCCCTGTTTAAAAATCCACGTTCAGCTGATTCAAGGCTTTCAACGGCATGGGCCAAAGCAATTTTATGCCTTAAATTAGGAACCACGGAAGATGTTATTTCGAAATTTTTAACGGCAAGCTCCATAATGGTTTTTTTTAAAATATCAATGCCCTGATTGTAGAGAGCCGATATTTTAACAACTGGAGTCCTGTTAAACTTACAGGGTAAATCAAATGCTGAATCATCATCTGCAAGGTCCATCTTATTTATCACAAAAACAAGTTTTTTTCCGTCGGGGATTACAGATTCAACCTCTTTTTCGTCAATTTGAGAGCCTGCCTCCTTCATAAAAAGTATTATATCCGCCTCTTCTATTTTTTTTTCAGCTTTTTCTATGCCTATTTTTTCCACGGGGTCATCTGTCTCATGCATTCCTGCAGTATCTGAAATTAAAAAAGAAATTCCATTGATATTTAACGGCTCTTCAATTAAATCCCGCGTTGTACCTGGAAAAGAGGTGACTATGGATCTTTCTTTTTCAACGAGACTATTCATGAGACTTGATTTACCTACATTTGGGGCACCGCAGATGACAAGGTTTATCCCATCTTTTAAAAAATGTGCATCTTCGTATAATTTTACAGCACTGCGGCAGGTATCAAGTACATCTTGTATTGTATCAAGCCCCTTAGATTGTGGAATTAGCTCATCGGTTTCTCCGGGAAAGTCAATGGAAACCTCAATAAGGGATAGAAGATCTATCAGTTTCTGCCTTGATTCTTCAATGGTGTATTTAAAATTTCCAAGGTTCTGGGAAGCAGCAAATTTAAGAGCTGTAATGGACTTTGCATTAATGATATCTGCAACAGCCTCTGCCTGGGTTAAATCAATACGCCCGTTTAAAAAGGCACGTTTTGTGAATTCGCCGGGTTCTGCAAGCCTTGCACCTGCCTTAATTACTTCTTCGAGAATGTTTGCCATGACAATATTCCCGGAATGCGCCTGGATTTCAACGACATCTTCACTGGTATATGAACGCGGGGCAAGCATTGGAACCAGCAGAACTTCATCTATCACAAAATGTTTTTTCGGATCAAAAATATATCCATGAACAATTCTGTGGGATTCAAGCAGGGAGCAGTCTTCCGGTCCTTTTTTGCTTGACCCGAAAATTTTTGATACAATATTTAAAGATCGCAAACCCGATATCTTCACAATTCCAATGCCACCTTTTCCAGGCGGCGTTGCAATTGCAGCTATTGTATCTTCAGTCATTCGTATTTTCAGTTTTCCGTATTCTCAATCATCAGTATCTTCAGTTCTTTTTTCTGTATGAATTTTTTTTCGGGAAGATAACAAGCCTTCTGTAGTATCCGTCACCCATACTCTGGGTCCTCACCCTGGCATCATCTTTTAAGGCAAGATGAACTATCCTCCTGTCCTGGGCTGTCATCTGGTTAATGGTTGCAGGTCTTCCGGTTTTCTTTGCCTTGCCTGCCATTTTAAACGCAAGGGATTTAAGGTTTGCCTTGCGTGTCTCCATGTAACCTTCTATATCAACCTTGAGCCTTACCCGTGATTCACTTTTTCTGTTTATTATTTTATCAGTTAGAAACTGCATTGCTTCAAGGGTCTGGCCTCTTCTGCCGATCAGGACACCGGAGTTGCCCCCCTCAATTTTAAGTAAAAGTTTATCCTGTTTCGTTTCTGCCGTTACCACGGCATCGGTTGTAATAAAATCAACCATTTTCTGGAGAGTTTTTCTTCCAAGTACAATGGATTCCTCTGAAACATCAACAACAGCTTCATCCTTATATAGGGGAGGAAAGCCATCGTCCCAGGTCTTATCC
>WFQS01000327.1 GCA_015486915.1 Desulfobacteraceae bacterium | reverse complement strand
CAGGTCTGCCTCATGGCAGTTATAAGAAAGAACTCACTTTTGACAGAGTAATAACTGATGCCCTTTTAATGCTCGTCAAAATCTCTGATTTTTTGAGGCGCTGTAACGCAGTTCAGCCCGGCATCATGGTTGCTATCCCAATTTTTTAAAACCAGCTGTAAATTTTTTATTTTAGAAAATAAATGGTGATGATTGCTTTATAGCCATTTTCTTTGATCTTTTTCAATGAATTGATCTGCCTGTTCAGGGCCCCTGCTGCCTGCTACATATTGATAAAGCTTCGATTTTTTCTCCTTGACGGAACATGACCCCCAATTTTTAAGAACAGGTGTTAAAAGCTTCCATACAGATTCAACACCGTCCCTGCGCCAGAAAAGAGTCTGATCTCCCTGCATGCAGTCAAGCACTATTGTTTCATAATCATCTGCCGCCTCAAAACCAAAATGCTCCTTATACCTGAATTTCATATTAAGTGATCCCGGGCACATCTTTGTACCTGGAAGTTTTGCAAGAAATCCAAGATCGATGCCCTGGTCGGGATGAATTGAAAAAACAAGAACATTACCGGATCTTAAATTTGTGTCATGGCCGCACAAAATGCAATTGTCTGTATCCTTGAAATTGACGACTATCTTTGTCTCCTTTTTATCAAGTTTTTTCCCGGCCTTCAGGTAAAATGGCATGCCCTGCCATCTTTTGTTGTCCATGAACATCTTTGCTGCAAAAAATGTTTCAGTACATGAATCCGTTAAAACCCCTTTTTCCTTTCTGTAGGCAATGCCAGTTTCACCGCTTTTATACTGCGCCCTTATCACCTGTTCATCAATCTTTGTCATGTCAAAGGGCCTTATGGAATTGAACACAAGATTTTTTTTATCCCTTATGGCTTCAGCCTCAATCTTTTCAGGCTGTTCCATTGCAATCAGGGCGAGCAGCTGCATCATATGGTTCTGCAGCATATCACGTATAATACCTGTGGAATCAAAATATCCTGCACGGGTTCCAACACCGAGCTCTTCGGTTACAATGATCTGTATATTGTCAATATACCTGCTGTTCCAAAGTGGTTCAAACATGGCATTTGCAAACCTGAACACAAGTATGTTCTGCACGGTTTCCTTTCCAAGGTAATGGTCTATCCTGTAAATCTGTTTTTCATCAAAAAATTTTACGAGTTTTCTGTTTAAAGCTGCAGCCGTATCATAATCTCTGCCAAATGGCTTTTCAATCATAATACGGGTGAATGGCTTATTTATACCATGACAGGGTGCTGTATCTGCCGCTGTTGATGAGCCCTGAACTTCAGTCATGTTTTCCATGAGTTTATTTATGGACAGCTTTTCTGCAATAAAAGGGTAAAGTTTTGGTGGCACGGCAAGATTAAAAATTATGTTGCCGCAGGTTTTGTATTTCTCAGCAAGAAATGCAATCTTTTTTTTAAGTTTTTTATAATCATTGTCATCAGAATAATCTCCGCTGATGTAAGAGCATCTTTCAATAAAACCATTGCTTTTTCCTGTACCGGCAGCGTCAGCAATTTTTTTCCTGAATTGTTTTTCGCTGATTTTTGATCTTGCAAATCCCAAAACAAAAAAATTTTCAGGTACATTATGATTTTTAAAAATATTATAAAGAGCTGGAATAAGTTTTCTCTGTGCAAGATCTCCCGATGCTCCGAAAATCACGATTCCACAGGGCCCGGCCTTGACAATTTCACATTTGACAGCACCTGTTTTTTCGATAAGAATATCCATCTTGTATTCCTTAAACTAAGAAAAACATTATATTTCCGGTTTTGCGTGTGTAGTCTTTCCTGCTCCGGCAGATGATTTTTCTGTTTTTTCACCTTTTTTGACCACAGCATGGCCCCCGAATTCATTTCTCAAGGCCGCAGTAACCTTGTTGGCAAAAATATCTTCCTGCCTTGAACTGAACCGTTTATAAAGTGAACTTGTGATGACATCCGCAGCAACGCCGCTGTCAACAGCTTGCTTTACAGTCCACCTCGCCTCGCCTGAATCCTCAACAAACCCTTGAATTTTTTCAAGATCAGGATCAAGAGAAAAAGCATTTTCCAATAGTTCCAGCAGCCAGGAACGAATAACGCTTCCCTTGTTCCACAATCCGGCTATTTTCCCAAAATCAAGTTTCTGTCCGTAGTCAGAGGCTTTTAAAATTTCAAAACCTTCTCCATAGGCCTGCATCATCGCATATTCAATACCGTTGTGAATCATTTTTACAAAATGTCCGGCCCCTGCTGGACCACAGTATAAATAACCTTTTTCCGGTGCAAGTGATTTTGCCACAGGCTCAATATATGAAAAAACATCCCTTTCACCTCCATACATTGAGCAGAATCCTTTTTCAAGCCCCCATATTCCCCCTGATATTCCGGCATCCATATATTTAATACCAAAGCCGGAAAGTTCATCTGCCCTTCGTATATCATCTTTGTAAAAGCTGTTTCCTCCTTCAATGATGATATCTCCTTTATCAAGGAGTTGTTTTAACAGATCAATATGTCTGTCAACAATTTTGCCTGCAGGAAGCATCAGCCATACAATTTTCGGTGAATCAAGCTTTGAAACCAGGTCATTAAGTGAAGAAGAAGCTATTGCACCTTCATCGGCAAGTTTTTTTATTTTTTCCTCTGTTCTGTTGAACACAACAACTTCATGATCGTTTTGAATAAGCCTTTTTGCCATATTTGACCCCATCCTGCCGAGACCTGTCATTCCGATTCTCATAATTGACTCTCCTGCTCTCCTGCTGTGCATGGATTAATGTTCAGTGCTGATTATAAGGATCGAAAATTTTATAAGTTGAACGAGATTGCTTGTCTTCTATCCCATCTACTTCGTTGCATCAAAGGCCGAATACGTTGAGTATGCAACCTTTAATGCGCCTTGTACATGGGGTAGGAATTCTGCGCTATTTCTGTTCAACTTATTTCATCTCCGATCCT
>WFQS01000326.1 GCA_015486915.1 Desulfobacteraceae bacterium | reverse complement strand
TTTCCCGTCTTCAAGAATGTATGCCTGACGTTCAATTTCATATTGAAGGGCCTTTTCCACATGCCTGAAGGAGTTTAAATTTTTGAGTTCAGTGCGGGTGCCGAATTTTTTTTCTCCAACGGGTCTCAATGAAATGTTTGCATCACACCTGAAACTTCCTTCTTCCATATTTCCGTCACACACATCAATGTATTGTACTATGGAGTGGAGTTTCCTCAGGTATGCCCCGGCTTCTTTGGGGGATCTTATATCAGGTTCGCTGACTATTTCCACAAGGGGAACCCCAGTTCTGTTCAAATCAACCATGGTCTTTGACCTTGCAGCATCGTGGATCAGCTTACCTGCATCTTCCTCCATGTGTATTCGTGTAATGCCTATGGTGGTTCTGTTGCCATTTTCACTTTCAATGTCAAGATGTCCGTGCTCGGCAATTGGCATTGCATATTGTGAGATCTGGTATCCCTTGGGAAGATCGGGATAAAAATAATTTTTTCTGTCAAACCTGCTTTCATGTGCAATGGCGCAGTTTGTTGCAAGGGCACATCTTATGGCAAAACTTACGGCCAGTTTATTTAAGACCGGCAGCACACCGGGCATTCCCGTGCACACCGGACATGTGTTTTTATTTGGCGGCGCCCCGAATTTTGTGGAGCAGCTGCAGAATATTTTTGTTTTTGTTTTGAGCTGGGCGTGGACTTCAAGTCCTATGACAGGTTCAAAGCGCATAAGAAATTTCCTGTATTGTATTTTTATTCTAATGAATCAATTAGTTAAACTATAAATTACAATGGCATCCATTTTGGATTGAATATATAAAGATATTAGCGTTTATAACCCTGATGATTTGATTTATCAATATTATTTTTTATGTTATATGTTTAACGGCTATGAGGCCGATGTGGTATGGTTCGGATTTATCCGCAGCAAAGCATGGCACTGGCACCTTGTTTTGCAAAAAAGTCCCATATATAAAATTAAGGTTACTCAATTATCTGGGATTTTGTCATAGGTCAATGTGTGATAAAAAACTTTGCGTGTGACAAAAACTTTGCATTTTAACAATATCTGACTGAAGTCTGATAGAAAATTATAAAATTGATAAATATTTGGTTGCAATCATAATGACCGGGATATATTATCAACTTTTTATTTATTTGTAAATATTCGGTTAGCATTCCATTTTTGTCCATTTTGGTCTGTTTCAAAGCATTAGTTAAAGGATAAAATTTAAAATGAAATTTTTTATATCTGTAATGGGAATGGTGATGATTGTGGAGGGGCTTCCCTATTTTGCATTTCCTGATAAAATGAAAAAAACAATCTCTGTTATGATAACGCTTCCCGATGATGTTTTGCGTAAACTCGGAGCGATGCTCATGCTCATCGGGCTTGGCGCTGTTTATTTTGTTAATAAAGTGGTGTAGATGTATTTGCTTTCTGACTATAACTATGATCTTCCCGTGGATAGAATCGCCCAAGTGCCGGCTGCTGAAAGGGATGGATCAAGATTATTAAGGCTTGATAAAAATACTGGAGCGGTTTCTCACAATTTTTTCCGGGAAATTGAGAATTTTCTGCACAAGGGTGATCTTCTTGTTATCAACAATACAAAGGTTATACCTGCAAGACTTAAAGGGAAGAAAGAGACCGGCGGGAAAGTTGAAGTCCTTATTATTGATTATTACCAGGGACTGAAGCAATATGAAGAAACCGGATTTTTTAAGTGCGACTGCCTGATAAGGGCATCAAAAAGTCCGAAAAAAGGAGCTGTTCTTTTGCTTGGAAAGGATGATTCTATTTCGGCAAGGGTGGAAAAATTAAAGGACGGTATATTTGAGGTGAAATTTTTCACCAATGGAAATTTTTCTGAGATTTTAAGAAAAACAGGTGAAATCCCACTCCCCCCTTATATAAAGAGGACTCCTTCAGCAACAGGAGATGATAAAATACAGGAAAGAACCGGAGATAAAGAAAATTATCAGACGGTCTATGCAGAGGAAGAAGGGGCTGTTGCAGCTCCTACGGCAGGGCTTCATTTTACTGAATCCCTGATTAAACGACTTACAAAAAAAGGAATTGAATTTGCCGGACTGACCCTTCATGTGGGTTATGGAACATTTGTTCCTGTAAGGGTGAATGATATAAGAGATCATCATATCCATTCAGAGTATTTCTCACTTTCCCCTGGAGCAGCAGAACAGATAAATAAGGCAAAGGAAGATGGAAGAAGAATTGTTGCTGTTGGAACAACAAGTGTGCGAACCCTGGAATTTCTTGCAGATGGTGATGGAAGGCTTCATCCGGCAAGCGGAATGTGCAATCTCTTTATTTATCCGGGGTACAGATTTAAAATCATTGATGCCATGATTACAAATTTTCATCTTCCACAGTCCACTCTTTTAATGCTGGTATCAGCCTTTGCAGGAAGAAAAAATATACTTTCTGCATATGAAGATGCCGTTAAAAACAAATACAGGTTTTTCAGTTATGGCGATGCCATGCTGATCGATTAGGTTTTTCTTCTTAATTTTTTTTGTTCTGGCGTGGCAAAATGTGGAAATAATATGTTAAATTTTGAAATTTTAAAGCAATCCAGTGACACAAGGGCACGTACAGGAAGAATCAAGACGGCTCACGGTTGTATTGAAACCCCTATTTTTATGCCCGTTGGAACCCTTGGTTCTGTGAAATCGGTTTCTGTTGAAGAGTTGAAACAATGTAAAGCGCAGATTATCCTTGGCAACACCTATCACCTTTATTTAAGGCCTGGTATTGAAGTGATGAAAAAAATGAAAGGGCTTCACTCTTTTATGAACTGGGACAGGCCAATTCTGACTGATAGCGGCGGATTCCAGTTTTTTTCCCTTGCAAAACTTGCAAAATTTTCCGATGAAGGAGTGACATTCCAGTCCCACATTGACGGCTCCAGGCATGTTTTTACCCCGGAAAAAGCCGTGGAAATCCAGACAGTTTTAGATTCAGATATCATGATGTCCTTAGACTGGTGTGTTGGTTATTCGGGAAATAAAAAAGATGCCATGGAAGCACTTAGAAAAACCACTTTATGGGCCAGAAGGGGAAAAGATTTCTGGCATGAACATGGGTGTAAG
>WFQS01000325.1 GCA_015486915.1 Desulfobacteraceae bacterium | reverse complement strand
CTACAACAGCCGCCTTGCCCAGGAAGTCGGTTTATGGGCCGAGACACAGGGCCGGGGCCATGATTTCCATATGGAGGCATTCAAGGCTTATTTTGTTAAAGGACTCAATATTGCCCGGAACGATGTCCTGCTGGATTTAATAGAACGTTCCGGTCTGGCCCCCGGGGAGGGCCGGCATATTATTGAAACACGAAAATTTTCCCATGCAGTGGATTCAGACTGGAATCTCTCCAAAGCAAAGAGTGTCACAGCAATTCCCAGTTTTTTTATTGGACTGGATCGGCTTGTGGGAGCACAGACATATGAAGCTCTGGAAAATTTAATAATAAGAAATGAAGGAAAACCTGCCGGATAAGGGGGAAAACGTCTGACCCCTGATGCATTAACCAGCTTAATGACAGTTGACTTGCAGTAACCCCTTTATCCGTTGCAAAGGCGTTAATTTTTTCAACGATGTCAAGATTTTTTTTCAAATTTTTCCCCTTAAACCTCGGCAGATTTCTGCGGTAATCACCTTGTTCAAATTGCTTTTCATTCATGGTTTTTCCGGTTAAAAAGCCTCTTCCCAGGGGACTGAAAGCTAAAACACCTATCTCTGCTTTTTTACATGCCGGAAGAATGTTCTTTTCCATCTCTTTTGTAAACAGAGAATATTCAGACTGTAATGAAGCGATATTATAGGTTTTAAGGGCTTTTTTCAAGGTGACTGCAGAAACTTCGGATAAACCCAGGGATCTTACTTTTCCCAGTTTGATCAATTCTGCCATTGCCCCCACTGTTTCATCAATGGGAACTTTCGGATCTACCCTGTGCAAATGGTAAATATATATAAAGTCAGTACGCAGCCTTTTAAGGCTTGCGTCACACGCCTGCTTTACATAATCAGGCCTTCCACAAATCTCCAGCGCCCCGTGCTCATTACCTGTGAATCCAAATTTGGAAGAGATCACCACGTTTTGACGTATTCCTCTTATGGCTTCTCCCACCAATATTTCATTGTCCCCGTTTCCGTAAATATCGGCAGTGTCCAAAAGATTGATCCCCATATCCACTGCCATGCGAATAGTTGCTTTTTTGCTTTACCAATGAAAAATACCATGGCATATTTGACACATTAACAAGCCTTTGATGGTTATTGTTATTGTTGTTTTATTGGCCTATACACAATATAATCTATAAGTACAGTTTAATGGATGATTAAAATTTCAAGGGGATCAAAAAAACAGTTTGTTCTGTCAAAAAACAAGAAAACGTAATGCAATAAAGAGGTACAAAAATCAAACCTCAGGACATAAATAACGACATCGCAACACTGCTTAAAAAACAAACACTATGTTGAAAAGCGGTCTTAAAGTCATCCTTTTCAGGAATAAATGGCCCATTGAATAAATTTCATCACAATAAGGCACATGCTGAAGAACAAGCAGCAGATGTTGAGAGTCAAAGGAAGGGTAAAATGAATTACAGAACATTTTCTAAAAAAATTGATAGACTGATTCGACCACAATCGCATCCTGTTGGAGTAAAATTGATAAAAAATGGAGACCAACTTCCAGCAGAAGCAATCAAACCCTCAAAATATGGAATTAAAATTTCACTTTGCCAGTGGACAACTATGGCAAGGCGCTGGGGTAGAATTCTCGGAGCCGTAGCGGAGGATATCAATTGTACACCATGCCTTGCGGCTTTGGGTCTTAAACAAATGAACTCCAGTGCAGCCCTGTCAGAATATTTTCTGGATATGGGCTACTTTGACAATATCGAATTAGCAGAAAAAGCGACCAAAGAACTGGGTCCAATACCTGCAGGAGAAATCAGCGGTCTGATTTTTTTCCCTCTTGAGATTGCACCCGTCGATCCCGACATCGTTCTGATTTATGGAACACCGTCGCAAATGGCTCGTTTGGCTTCCGGTTATGTATATCACTCCGGTGAACTTATCAAATCTGACACAACAGGATTTGGTATCTCATGTCTTTCGGCCATAAAGCCTTATTTCACAGGAAAGCCGGCATTTGTTCATCCGGGACGGGGAGAACGAATATTGGCTGGCACGGATGACTCTGAGATGTTTTTCACATTTCCAGCACAACACTGTGAATCCTTTATGGATGGTTTAGAAAAAACGCAAAACAAAGGAACACGCTATCCAGTACAGAGTTATATGATTTACCAACCGCCAACTATTAAACCCATGAAAATCCTTGAAAAGAAATTGTCTAATTTTTAAAAAAATAAATGCAGATTACAGCAGGTTATTTACAGCAGATTGTTTTTTCCAAGTTATTTGCTGATATAGGGGGGGGTATGGGGCAGATCCGTATTTGCCTTGAATCTAAGGACGACAAATTTAGAAACAGGGAGTACAGACAGGTAGGCAGAATATCGAAATCCGTTGCCCGAAAACTGAATTTGTGGAATACTCAGTGATGCTGAAGGGCTTTTGCCTGCTGATTTATTCAGTTCTGATCAGTTGAACAAGGCACAGGGAAACAAAGCTGAAAAAAGCGCCTGCACCCAGCAGAATTATGGAAAGCGCCGATAATTTATGTTCTTTGACGAACATGATTACAAAAGTAACGCAAAGGGCCAGAAAGCCAGGTATTTCACGAACAGACTGCAAAAATCCTATATGACTTCCCCCAAGGCCCACAACATTGACACTGAAATTATCAAACAGCGTCCGCCAGCATTGGAGCCCGGCAGTGGAACAGATGGTCAGAACAGCAAGGTAAACATACATTCTGTCTTCTCTGTATTCAGACATGCGGTCTCTCATTACCCGCCCAATATACCATGTCAAGTAAAATAACCCGTCCGGTTATGTTTTTCCATTTGCCATGAGGCAAAACTGAATTACTCAGCCGCCTCTCAGCAAATTTACATTCTATCTCACGCTTTAATTTGAATTGTGAATATCACAATTATGCCACGGCTAATGATTCCGGCCAGAGGCAACGACGTTTACGAGCTGCCTTTGAAGCAAAAACCGGTTGTCTTTTGGGCCTTGGGATCTGCCTTACAGGTTCAAATGAAGGTAAGGATTTCAGGGACATTTTTTTGCCAAGGTTTTTTTCAATCAAAGCAATCATTTTCTTGTCCTCCTGGCCCACCAGGGAGTATGCCTGACCTTTTTTAAGTGCCCTGCCTGTCCGTCCTGTTCTATGGGTGTAAGTTTCAACAGTATCCGGCAGGTCATAGTTGACAACATGGGAAATTCCAGACACATCAATACCGCGTGCAGCAATATCCGTTGCAACCAGAATCTTGAATGTACCGTTTTTAAAACCATTCATGGCTTTTTTCCGGTTCTGCTGGGTCAGGTTACCCTGCAGTGAGGTGGCACTAAAGCCTGTATTATATAATTTTTTTGCCAGACTTTTTGCTTTGTGTTTGGTTCGAGTAAACACGATGACGCTTTTCATCTCCTCTTGCTTGATCAAATGTTTAAGAAAAGCTGTTCTCTGCTCTTTTTTAACATGAAAATATGCATGGGAAATAGTGGCTAAAGGCCGGGAATGGTTGATTTTGACAGTGACCGGATGGTGAAGGATTTTTTCAGCAAGACGTCTGATCTCTATTGGCATGGTTGCAGAAAAAACAAGGGATTGCCGTTTTTTTGGCAATTTTGCAACGATTCGCCGGATGTCAGGAAGAAAGCCTTTGTCAAACATATGATCTGCCTCATCAAGAATCAGAACTTCAATATGATCAAGATGAATGGAACCCTCATTGCAAAGATCGAGAAGTCGCCCCGGACAGGCAACAATAATCTCTGCACCGGCACGGATCGCTTTTATCTGTGGATTTTTTCCCACGCCACCATAAATGGCAACACTTTTTAAATGGGTGTTACCTGCCATTTTTCTGATCTCATCATGGATCTGCTCTGCAAGCTCCCTTGTGGGTGCCAGAATAAGGGCACATGTCTTTTTTCGGGAGCAACTCAGCAACCTCTGGAAAAGCGGTAAAACAAAAGCTGCTGTTTTTCCAGTGCCTGTCTGTGCAAGGCCAAAAACATCCTTACCGGCAAGAATAGAAGGAATCGCTTCTTTCTGAATAGGGGTTGGGGTAGTAAAACCGCAGGCGGCAATGCCAGCAGTTATTTTGTGATCAAAATTAAACTCATTAAAACTCATTAAAACTCCTTTATTCTGTCTAAGGATCGAAAATTTTATAAGTTGAACGAAATTGCTTGTCTTCCGGCCCATCTACTTCGTTGCATCAAAGGCCGAATACGTTGAGTATGCAACCTTTAATGCGCCTTGTACATGGGCCGGAATTCTGCGCTATTTCTGTTCAACTTAT
>WFQS01000324.1 GCA_015486915.1 Desulfobacteraceae bacterium | reverse complement strand
AATTGTTACAATGACTGCGGAAATAATAAAGGCCATGACCCTGTCCCTTGAGATAAAAACTCCTGCAATTGAAACAGGCCTGCCCGTCCAGTAGCCGATAATTCCCTTAAAATTAGCCCCGAATATGAGCTGATGGAGGTTTACAAGCAGGACACTTAATCCAACGGTGAGCAGAAATGAGTTCATAACCCAGTTATCCGTTGACCGTCTTCTTAAGGGGCCAAACAGCAGGATTTCCGATATCATGCCGCATATGGCACCCACTATCATACTGGCACCTATGGCAATAAAAGGACCGATAACCGCCATGATTGAGTGTGGGTGCATGGTGACATAATTACTTATGGGGGTGAACACGTAATATGCAGCAAGTCCGCCTATCATGAAAAATTCACCATGGGCAAACATGGCAATATTGAGAACCCCGAGAATCAGTGCAAGTCCCGTTGCCACAAGGGCAAGCATGCCGCCTGTTACAACGGTGTTGATAATCAGATAGGGACCTGAAATAATGGACACCGCCACGGCAACGATAATGGTTATTAGAATGGAGATGCCGCCTGCTGATTTCAGCGAGGTTAAAAATTTAGAAACAAATGTGTCTGACATATTTTATTTCTCCAAAAATTTGATTAAACGCCAAGAAACACTTTTCTGACATGGGGATTATCCGCGAGGTCATGGCTTCTGCCTTCAAGGTTAATTTTTCCGTTTTCAAGGATGTAACCCCTGTCTGTGACGGCAAGAGTCTTGGTGACATTCTGTTCCACAAGAAGGATTGTGATTCCATTATCCCTGAGGATATCAAGGGATGAAAAAACATTTTCAGTTAACTGAGGTGCAAGTCCGAAGGACGGCTCGTCCACAAGGAGAAGTTTGGGATCAGGCATCATACCGCGACCAATGGCAAGCATCTTACGTTCACCACCGCTCATGGTACCGGCAAGCTGACTTTTTCTCTCGGCAAGGCGTGGAAACAGATCAAAAACCAGTTCAAGACGTTGATTGATCAATTTTTTATCTTTGATGATATATGCGCCCATGTAAAGGTTTTCCTGAACTGACATATTTACAAAAAGATTCATCTCCTCGGAAACAAAGGAAATCCCTTTTCTTGTAATACTTGAAGCAGGAAGTCCGGTAATCTCTTCACCATCAAAAACAACACTGCCTTTCATGGGAGATATAAGCCCTGCAATGGTTTTCATGGTTGTACTTTTTCCCGCGCCATTGGGACCGACAATACAAACGTACTCGCCCTTTTCTATCTCAAGTGAAACTGAACGTAATATCTGCAGATATCCATATCCAGCATCAAGATTTTTCACTTCTAACAGCATAATATCTCCATTTGATTCTAACGGCCATGGGGCCGAGCTGAAAACCGTTAACTGCCATCTTCGCTTCCAAGATATGCACTTGCAACCTTTGGATCATTAGCCACTTCTTTCGTTGATCCTTCAGCTATTTTGGTTCCGAACTGGATACATAAAAGCCGGTTGCATACCGCCATGATCAACTGCATTATATGCTCAATCATGAGAATGGAAATTCCCCTGCCGCTGATTTTATGGATGATCTTCATGATATCGTTGAGTTCACCTTCACTTAAACCTGATGCCAGTTCATCCATAAAAAGAAGTCGTGGACTGCTTGCAAGGGCCCTTGCAAGGTCGAGACGTTTCAGCTGTACAGTATTGAGCTGCTCTGCAACAACGGTTTCATCCATGGGAAATTCCACAAAATCAAGCATTTCCCTTGAGAGTTCCACAGGGTCCTTTTCAGTTTCAGATTTATTACCGAAAATAGCTGCGGTCATGACACTTTCAATGGCAGTCATTTTCGGAAAGGGACTTGGAATCTGAAATGTACGGGAAAGGCCCAGATGACACATTTTTTCAGGAGTTAAACCAGTTGTGTCTTCTCCAAACATTTTAACAGTTCCTGAAGTTGGAGGATTAAGCCCTGAAATTGCATTGATAAAAGTTGTTTTACCTGCACCATTGGGGCCGATTAAACCTACGATATCGCCCTGATTCAATGTCATGGAAATTTCATTTACCGCTGTTAATCCACCAAATCTCTTGGTTAAATTTTCTGTTTCCAATACAATCATTTTAGCCTCTGATCATTTTTAAAGGAGACATGATCT
This sequence comes from Desulfobacteraceae bacterium, assembly GCA_015486915.1. Next base: position 1,752 of record WFQS01000324.1, on the reverse strand, counting down.
AAAGCGAGCAATGCCCGCAACCCATGTGCCTGCCTCAATTTCATGTTTTTTATTGCAGAAATTCAGGGGTAAGGCACTAACCATGCCCCAGATTAACTTGAATTTTTATTTGCCTGTGGCAGATCAGGCGTAAATCCTCACCTGCCACAGGCGGTAAAACTGAACTTCAGGATTGATCAGCGAGCTTAAAAAAATTAAATGCTCCGGCCCTGAAGTAAAAAATATCGGATCAAGACTATGGTTTTTGTTTGAAATCCGCTTCTTTCCATACCTTGGGAAAAATTATGCTGCCTTTTCCATTCATGTATTGAAGAATGGGAAAGAAATAGGCATCCGGTGAAACAACAAGATCCGGCATTGTTTCAGGAGTTGCTTTGTATTCGTTCATAATAATGGCACCATCTTTTTTACCATAGGTGAGTTTACCGGTGTTTACCTCGTCCACCATTGTTTTATGGATCGTTTCCTTGTCCAATTTTCCATAAAGTTCATTGGTTCTCTTGAGAAGTTTTATAAAAAATCTTATGCCATCATAGGAAAGCCCGCCTGCAGAAGGACTTGGGGTAAATCCATATTTTGCCTTTACATCCTTTGCCCATTTTTTTGCAGCGTTTGTGGTAAGTTTGGGAATACTGTCAAGAACATAATTTGAAGCAGGACCTGTCATTTTATACCAGTCACCCATCCAGCCAAGCCCGGAGGCAACAAGGGCAGCTTTTACACCTACCTCTGAAAACTGTTTAACAAATGCCGCCATTGCAGCAGGGGAAGTTGAAGTACCGGCAACAAGTGAGACTCCGGCTTTTCTGTACTTGCTTAAAAGGGGATAAAAATCGGTCTGGGTGGGAGCAAAGTATTCTTCGGAATAGATCTTCCATCCACTTGCCAGTAACGCTTTTTTGTATGAACCGCCTGCACTTCTGCCCCAGTCCGTATCTTCGCCGTAAATGGCTGCAAGTTTTTTCTTTGGTTTAAATGTTCCGGCCTTAATGGCTTCGTTTAATGCAACAATATAATTTTTTTCAAGTTTGGCAGGGACAGGCCATCCTTTAACACCCCAGTAATCGTATTTTTTGGGATTTGAACGCCATTTTTTATTCACAACTTCACTTGCTCCAAAACCAAACATATGGGGTATTTTGTACTGTGCTGCAACATCCATGACCGCAATGGCCACGGAGCTGTGCCAGTTTAAAACACCTGCCTGAATGCCCTGACCCTCAACCGCCTCTGCATAGGCGCTTGATGCCTTTGCAGGATCTGACTGCGAATCCACCCAGACTACTTTAATCTTGTAGTCACCCACGGTGTAATTAATAGCGTCCATTGCCATTCCCACCGAGGCTTTAAACTCTTTTCCGGTCTGTGCTGAAGGCCCTGTAAAGGGACCGAGCACACCAATTTTTAAAATTTTACCGGTTGCAAAGCATTGCCCGCCGATGATTAACATTAAAGCTGCTGCGATTGTAATGATCTTCTGCAATTTTCTGATGCCCATAAATCTTACCTCCAAAAGTTAAAAAATTTTTTGATGTACTAAAAAATACACATAGTAACAAACTTGTGCACATACCATACCGGGTTAAACTTTAATCTTTTTGCAGGATTTAAAATCTCAAATTGTTAAAATAGGAAATCCGTTCATCAGCTGTTATAGATAAGGATTAAAAACTGCAGAAATAATATGATGACGTAATGATAATCACCTTATTCACATTGAGGATTTCTTTTAAGATATGAACTGTATTTATT
>WFQS01000323.1 GCA_015486915.1 Desulfobacteraceae bacterium | reverse complement strand
TTCCATCGGGTGTAATGTGGACAAAGACATTAAGCGAAGAAATAGGGACTTATCCCAATGTGACAAGGGCTTTTATCCCGACAATATGCAATCACTGTGAAGATCCGCCATGTGAAAGGGTGTGTCCCACCAAGGCAACCTATATTACCGATGACGGACTGGTTCTTGTGGACGGAGACAAATGTATTGGCTGTGGTGCATGTATTACTGCATGCCCTTATAAGAGCAGAATAAAACTCGATGCTGAAGTATTTGAAACAGGGTTGTATAAGAGTAATAATATCACTCCTTTTGAGGAACAGGGGTATCCCAGATTCCAACCGGGAACAGCAGTAAAATGTACTTTCTGTCATGAGAGAATCGGCCAGGGACTTGATCCGGCCTGCTGTGTTGTATGTCCGACAGAAGCACGGATTTTTGGTGACCTGAATGACCCTGAAAGCAAACCACGCAAACTTATCCAGGCAAGAAAGGGTTATCAGCCTCTGGCAGAACTTAACACCAAACCAAAAGTCTTTTATGTGGATTAACAATCAAACCATGCAGGAGTAAATTATGAGTTTAAGAACATACGATATAGTTGGAGATGAGTTTAAAGTCGGGTACAGACAGCAGGATGCATGGGGCTGGAAAATAGCTCTTGCATTTTTCTTCGGTGATGTGGGTGCAGGCACTTTTTTTGTCTCGGCATTTTATAATTACATGCCGGGTATGATTTTCGGCTGGTTTTTGACAACTTTTTTTAAACCGGCAGCCCTTCTCATGCATCTTGGAAAACCGAAAAGATTCTGGAGGGCAATTATGCATCTGGAAAGTGCATGGATCAGCCGCGGTGTTTTCGGGGCCATCCTTTTTACAGGATTTGGTTTTATACATATAATTAATCTGGCGTGGCCATTTCTCGGGCCTTTTGCAGGAGGAGTTGTGCTTTTCCTTGCCATGACGGGATGCTTTATTGTGATGATCTATCTTGGATTTATTTTGTCTAACTCTCCTTCCATTCCTCTCTGGGATTCAGGTCTTTGGCCTGTTATATGCCTTGTTTACGGACTTATGGGCGGAGTAACCATAACGATTCTTTTTGGTGCAAACTCGTTTCTGGCAGCTGATCCCGGTGCATTAAAGCTTTTAAAAACAGCAGAGTTGTTTTTCATAGTAATCACCTTTATATCAATTTTAAGCATGCTTCATGGTGCAGCTTATCAGAACAGTACTGGAAAAATGACGATTAAACAGCTGATTTTCGGAGAATACGCAAAGTGGTTTCTCGGCTATGTTATTCTGGTGGGAATTATAGGAGCAGGACTTCTCGCATTAACCGGTTCCGTGTCAATTTTTATACTGCTTCTTGTGGCCATTATGGAGCTGATCGGAGATTTCGCACTTAAGTTTATTTTATTTAAATCTGCCCTTTACGCCCCTCCTTTAACTCATTCCATGGTTTAAAGAATTGTGGTTTAAAACAAAGGTTTTCCGGCGGTTTCCAAAAATTCTTTTTTAAGGGGACCGCCAGACAGCCAAACCGGAAGTCAGACTGAATAAAATAAATTTTAAAAACCAGAATAATTAAAAAAATACCGAGGATATAAAAATAAAAAAAAGGAGACATTAAATGTCTGTTGGGGAAAATTTTGATACTCTGTTAAAGGAGTCCGCCGAGTTACATGGACATTTATGTGCGGGTCAGGTTATAGGCGTTAAAATGGCCATGCTTGGATGCAACCTGATCGGACTGGATAATCCCAGATCCCGTACTCAGATAAAAAAGCTCATTGTTTACCTTGAAATGGACAGATGCGCAGGAGATGCCGTTGCCCATGTTACAGGTGTAAAGCTTGGCAGAAGAAGCCTTAAATTCATGAATTACGGAATCATGGCGGCCACATTTTTAAATCTTGAAACCGGGAGAGCCTTCAGAATCATATCCACTGAAGAATCAAGGGATCTTGCAGGTGTTTACGCTCCTGAGGTAGAAGGAAAATCGGCACAGCAATTAGAGGCATACAAACGCATGCCAGATTATGTATTATTCAGGGTGCAGGAAGTTAAAATTCGTATCAGGGATTATGATATGCCGGGTCCCACCTGTGCTAAAACCATATGCAGCAGGTGCGGGCAGGTTGTGCGGGATCACCGTGAAGTTATGATTGACAATCAGCCTGTTTGCCGTCCATGCACAAAAGATGTTTATTTCTCAACTCCACGGGAAATTTCAAGTGGAAAGGACGGAACATATATATGCGACACAGGTGAAACAAAGCTTTTATTTTAGAAAACAAAATTTTTATCTTCGATAGATGCTTTCACTTTCACAACATGTTAAACACAATCTTAAAGGAGAGATTGTATGCTGATAAAATTGCCTGTAGAAAAAGCGGTTGGAACAACTCTTGCCCATGATATTACAGAGATAAGACCGGGTGAGTTTAAGGGACCTGCATTCAGAAAAGGCCATACTGTCTGTGATGGTGATATATGTCACCTTCAAAATCTTGGTAAAAATCATCTCTATCTGTTAGATATGGAAGAAGATGAAATACATGAAAATCAGGCTGCGGGCATTCTGGCAAAGGGGCTTGCCGGTAAAGGTGTGAAATGGAATGACGACCCAAAGGAAGGGAAAATTACTCTTCATGCTGCATATGACGGCATTCTTTCCATTAATATTGCATCCCTTGCAGCGTTTAATATGATCGACGAAGTTATGTGCTCAACCCTGCATAATCATACCCTTGTTAAAAAAGGTGATCTTGTTGCAGCAACACGTGCAATACCTCTTGTTATGAAAAGAACTCCCATTGAGCGGGCAGCGTTGATTGGATCACATGAACATGGAACTATCAGTGTTCAGCCGGTTAAAAACCGGAAAGCCGGCCTGGTCATAACAGGGAGTGAAATTTACAATGGATTAATTAAAGACGGCTTTGCACCGGTGTTGTCCAAAAAAATTAAGGACCTTGGCTCAAAAATACTGAACATTGAATATGCCCCGGATGATTACAATCACATTAAGAAGGCTATTTTAAAATGCCTGGATTCGGAATGCGATATCATTATATTGAGCGGAGGCATGAGTGTGGACCCCGATGATGTTACCAGAACGGGTATACGTAAAGCAGGGGCAACTGAAATGTATTACGGCAGTGCGGTTCTTCCCGGTGCCATGTTTCTTATGGCGTATATTGATGACATACCACTTCTCGGGGTGCCTGCCTGCGGACTGTTTCATCGAATAACAATATTGGACCTGATACTGCCGAGGGTCATGGCAGGAGAACATATAGGCAAAAAAGAACTGGCTTTGCTGGGACATGGCGGGCTTTGCATGAATTGTAAAAAATGCACCTTTCCCCATTGTCCGTTTGGAAAAGGTGCTTAAAGGAGACATGTGGCTGACTATAAAAAATGCATGATGAAAAAAATTTCCGGTTTGGGAAAACATGAAATATGTCTGAACCTTATAAGGGAAGAGCCGCTTACAATACGATTAAACGGCAAAGCATATAGAGTTGTCATGCGGACGCCCGGTGATGAAATTGCCCATGTTGCCGGACTTTGCCTCGGGGAAGGACTCGTTAATTCCCCCGACGATTTTATAGATATAGAATATTCCGGTGAAGATATGAATGTTGTAACGGTTGAGCTGGGGCAAAAAAGAATCAATCGCATTCATAATATTCTGAAATCCGATGGAAAGGATTGTCATGCAGACCCTGGAATATCCAGCGGACAGATCATCGATAATTTTAAGAAAAACATAACACCTGTTCAGGATAGTTCACGAGTTGCTGCCAAAGTTGCAGCTGACTGTCTTAACAATCTTTCAGATTACCAGACCCATCGCCAGAGCTGCCATGCAGCAGCTATTTTTACTGAAAAAGGTAACCTGCTGTCCCTTGGGGAGGATGTTGGACGTCACAATGCACTTGATAAAGCCACAGGCAGACTTTTTCAGAACAGAACACTTCATCGCGGCTCCCTGCTGGTTCTTTCTTCAAGGGTCAGCTGTGAACTTGTTCAAAAAGCTGCAAGGGCAGAGATTCCGGTTATCATTGCAGTTTCCGGACCAACAGCCCTTGCTGTTGACCTTGCTGAAAATCTTGGTATGGCCATAGTGTGTCACACTGGCAGGGGCAATAAAGATTTATTAGTTTTTTGCGGAGAGCATCGTCTTGTCATGGCGTAATGCAGAAAATCACAATACCGTTTTAAAGGGTTAAATGATCTGGGTATTCCCAAGGGAAAATCTTTACATTTTGAAAAGTGTTGTTTTTTAACGGAAAAGGAACAAACAAATGAAACCCGTCCATATCATAGGACATGCTGGTTGCGGCAAAACCACATTGATCGTAGACCTGATTAAGGAATTTACAAAAAGAAATGTTCCAGTTGGCACCATTAAACATAGCTCCCATGCCCATGAACTTGATAAACCAGGTAAAGATTCCTTTTGCCACAGAAAAGCCGGTGCAACTCCTGCCGCAATGGTTACAAAAGATATGGCTGCGGTTTACCTGCCCGGAACCTGGGCAGATACGCCTGACAAACTGATAAAAACATATTTTACGCATGTGGATATTGTACTGATAGAGGGATGGATAAGCGGGCCCTATTGTAAAATTGAAGTCTGGCGTGACATAGTTAACCAGAGCCCGCTTTTTTCCGCTCTTTCAGGGGTTAAAGCCATTGTAAGCGATGATGAATTCCCAATTGATATTGAAAAGAATATTGAATTGAGCGGGATCGATAGCATGAAACGAAGGGATGTCGGGAAACTTGCCGATTTTGTAATGGAACTTACAATGGGACAGACCAGGACCTGATTCATGCCTGTATTCTTTTTTATCCTGAATCGGTAATTTAGATAATTAGTCTGTTGACTAACATCTCCTGCTTTATTATAGATACCAAAAAATAATTAAAGTTAAGAAAATGAACTTCATTTTAAAAACCTACAGGTATTTTTAGAATTTACATCATATCAGCCTCATGGAGGTTATAAAAAAAATAATGAATTTTAATAAAGGTAATATGCATTATGGAGAAACGAAATAATAAGTTTGATCTTGAAATTATTGAGCGAACTACGGTTCAACTCTCCACTAACAGTATAATCTGGTTAGATGAGCATGGAAACATAAAGCATGCTAATAATGCAGCCTGTAATATGTTGATGTATAATTACCAGGAACTTACCTCCATGAACGTCTTTGATATTTCTCCAAATTTCAGATCTAATAAGTTTACGGATGAATACACCCGGAAATTAAAGAAACAGGGCAAACATCATTTTGAAACTTTAGCAATGACTCAATGCGGTAAAAAAATCCCCATTGAAGTTATTATTTTCAGCATGAAATATGAAGAAATGGATATTTTCTGTTCAATTTTTTTTGATATTTCAGAACGCAAGAAAATAATGACAGACCTCATAAACAGTGAAGAAAGAATCCGTGCTATTTTAAACAACAATTTCCAGTTAACAGGACTGTTAGATATTGACGGACGTTTACTGATGATAAATCAGACAGCTCTTGATTTTATTTCAGTTACAGAAGATAAAGTCATTGGTAAATATTTCTGGCAATGTCCATGGTTCCAGCATTCAAAAGATCTCCAGGATGAAGTAAAAAAATATTTTAAAAATGCTGCCCGGGGAAATTTTGTCAGGGCTGAATGGGAGACATTTGATAAATCCGGTAAAAAATATATTTTCGATAATTCATTAAAACCTGTCAAGGATGCCAATGGTGACATACGCTTTGTTATTCCTGAAGCAAGGGATATTACTGAAATTAAAAAAACCGAAAAAGAACTTAAAATTGCCTATAAAGAGTTGGAAAAAGTTAAGGACAGGTTACAGGATGAAAATTTTTACCTTAAGGAAGAACTGCAGGTAAAACGGAGAAACTCCAATTTAATAGGAGAAAGTGCGGCCTTTAAAAAAGTTTTATTCCAGATTGATCAGGTTGCCAGTACCAATGCAACTGTTCTGATTCTTGGAGAAACAGGTACCGGAAAGGAACTTGTAGCCCAGAGAATTCATGATCTGTCCTTTAGAAGAGACAGGCCATTGATAACATTAAATTGCGCTGCCATACCGTCTTCTTTGATAGAAAGCGAATTGTTTGGCCATGAAAAAGGAGCTTTTACTGGTGCTCATACCCTTAAAATCGGCCGTTTTGAGCTTGCTGATAAAGGAACTATTTTTTTGGATGAAATTGGTGAGTTACCCATTGATCTCCAGGCAAAGCTGTTAAGGGTCTTACAGGAAAACGAGTTTGAAAGAATTGGCGGCGGGAAGACGTTAAAAGTCGATATTCGCATTATTGCAGCAACAAACCGTGATCTGGAAGCCATGATAGCCAAAAAGCAGTTCAGGCAGGACTTATACTACAGGCTCAATGTTTTTCCTGTCAATCTCCCCCCGCTAAGGGAAAGGAAAAGTGATATCCCTTTGTTATCCGATTATCTGATCAAACATATCAGTCAAAGAATTGGCAAAAAATTTGATCATATTTCAAAAAAAACCATGGAAAAATTAAAAATTTACCATTGGCCCGGCAATATTCGTGAACTGGCCAATGTTCTGGAGAGATCTGCAGTATTAAGCCAGGAAGATATTCTAAAGGTTGGAGACTGGTTCAGAGTGGAAAAAAACGGGTTTATTGAAGATGGAAAATTATTAACATTGAACCAACTTCAGCGCAAACATATTATACAAATTCTTTTAAAGACAAGAGGACGTGTACGCGGTTATAATGGTGCAGCCCAGATTCTTGGAATTAAACCCACTACCCTGGAAAGCCGTATGGCAAAATTAAAAATCAATAAATCCGAGATACTGGATAACCGCCATGAGGCGGATTTGAAGACTCTCAGGCAGCCTCTAAGAATCAAAGATTCTGACAAATATTGAAACTCTTATTTTAAAGGAATTTTAAGAATAAGATTAAGTGAAACTGTGGCAAAATACTTCCATTAATAGCTACGGGATATTGGATATTCTCCGAGATTTCGTATTAAATTATTTTAATTGTATTGTTTTTTGTTTTTGTTTTTATTTTTTCTTGATTACCTGAATTTTAAGGTGGTTATACTGTTTATATGAAACTCATGCAAAGTACCTTGAATTATGAGAGTTTCATTTTGGTTGTGAGGCCGTATGAGAGTCTCAAGATCAGACTCGTGGCCTTTATATGGTAACTCTGGCATATTCCTTGTAGGATAAAGTAAAAACAATGGTAACTTTAACCAAAATTGAGATTTAAAGCAATGAACTGTTTAATGTAAGAAAAGATGCGGGCTGAATTTATGTTTTGAGGTTACAGCCATAATAAGAGGTATGGCTGTAAAAATATATACTGAGCATGAAACATCACTTTTAAGACAGCGATGTTTCATAATTAACAAGGAGATGAAAAAAATGAAAAAATTTGTTCTAATGTCCATGTTGTTTTTTGCAGGATTCATTTTTCTAATGGGAAATACTGCCACCCTGGCTTATGATCTGCCAGCAGTCAACTTAGGATTTACAAGTTTTCTCGACGGTGGTCCACCTGCGGGACCGGGCTTTTATTTTACCCAGTACCTGCAGTATTATACTTCAGATGAGCTGAAAAATTCCCATGGTAAAGAAGCTTTGCCCTCCTTTGCAGATGAAGATCTTGATGCGTGGATCAGTTTAACCCAGTTTATATATCAATCGGATAAAAACATACTTGCAGGCGGCAAGTGGGGACTTGATGTTATTATTCCTGTTGTGAGTCTTAATATGGATTACGGGACTTCCAATTCCATGTTTCCCCAGGATAATGGAACAGGAGTGGGCGATATACTTGTAGGCCCCTATCTTCAATGGGATCCGATTATGGGTAAAAAAGGACCGATCTTCATGCAGCGTATTGAATTGCAGATGATCTTTCCCACGGGAAAATATGATAAAGACAAGGAATTGAATCCGGGAAGTAATTTTTTCTCTTTTAATCCCTATTGGGCAGGTACATTATTCCTTACACCAAGGCTTACAGCATCCACAAGAATTCATTATCTCTGGAACGCAAAAAACAATGATCCCGGCAGGCAATACCGTGCTTTAGGAGCCCATGACACCAAGGCCGGCCAGGCTTTTCATATGAATTTTGCCATGGCCTATGCAGTTATCCCAAACAGACTCAGGGTGGGAATAAATGGTTATTATCTGAAACAATTAACCAAAACGGAGATGAACGGTGACAGTCTTTCCGGTACAAAGGAAAAGGTATTTGGAATCGGACCCGGCTTAGTGTACCATTTTTCCAAAAACGATCATCTTTTTTTCAACATGTATTTTGAAAGTAATGTGGAAAATCGATCAGAAGGAAATCGTTTCAATGTTCGATGGGTGCATCATTTCTGATCTGTAATAAATTCAACGATCGCTTATAGAACATGGTTTAGAGAAATTCATTATTACTGTGAACCACAGTTTAGATAAGCTGAACTTATGCTGATAGATAGCGTATAATTGTGGTTTATCTGCAAAGTGCATTAAAGGTTTAATAGCTTCAGCCTATTTAAGCCTTTAATGCAACGCAGTAAATGGACAAGAAGACAAGCTGTTTTTGTTCAAATTATAAAATTTGCGGTTTTTATTTTCCCTTGAACAAATTTTTCTCCGTAATCTGATTGCTGTTCTTTACCTTGACTATTTGATTTTAATTAAATATGTGATGGGCACAAAAAGTGAGGATAGATAGAAGATTTTGCATACTAACCTGAATTCCTGCTTAACCTTTCCAACACTTCAAGGATACTAATATGGGAACTATTCTGGATAAAATAAAACCTGGGATTACACTGAAAACAAGTTTCGTATCTTGTGTGGTAATAATAATTCTTTTAAGTATAAGCAGCCTGATCTCAATTAAGCTTCAATCACACCTTTCACAGGTTATGATAGCAAATTATTCTCTTGCCCAGAAAAAATCATTGAAGCATTATGAGAAAAATCAAAAATTATCCTTAGAAAATGTATCCCGCGCGCAATCTGAAATTTGCAGCGGGATTGCAGCTCCTTTTGTTTATAATTTTGATCAGGAAAATCTTGGGCCTATATTAAAAAAATTTATGAAACTGCCAACAATCAGTGCTATACGTATTCTCGATTCAAGCGGGAATCCGTTTGCAGGAGCATGGAGGCTGCCAAAAATTACTACTGGCGTTAAGTTACCCGCTAATCTTGTTCTTAACGAGAAACTTTCTTTTAAATTACCAATTTACCATGAAAACGAAAAAATTGGTTTGCTTCAGCTTTATTATACGGACAGTCTGCTGGCAAAGGAACTTCACAACAAAAGAAAACAAATTGAAGATGGTATCCTTAATTTTCAGAGAATAACTAATCAAAGTATTACCAAATCCATTACAACACAGATCATTGTGGTTGTATGCATTGTGGTTGCTCTGATGTTTGCGATTGTTTTAACCCTTAAAATTATTGTTACAAGGTCGATTAATAACGTTGCTTCCGGTCTTAAAGAAGTCGCTGACGGCGATGGTGATTTAACCAAACGGCTTGAGATTGACAGTGAAGATGAAGTGGGAAAACTTGCCGGGTGGTTCAATATTTTTGTTAATAAGCTGCATGGTATTATTACTGATATTTCACAAAGCTCCGAAAAACTAAATCGTTCTTCAAATGATCTGCTTGATGTTTCACAATTGATGAATCAGGATGCTGAGAGTATAGCTGATAAGTCCAATGCCGTTGCAACTGCTTCAGAAGAGATGAGTTCAAATATGGTATCCATTGCCGCAGCTGTTGAGGAAGCTTCAACTAATGTTAATATGGTATCTGCTGCAACAGAAGAAATGACATCAACTATTCATGAGATTTCCCAGAACACGGGGAAAACCCGTGATGCCAGTAATAATGCTGTTGTAAGATCTAATACAGCATCTGAGAATATAGGGGATTTGGGCAGATCAGCACATGAAATTGGTAAAGTTGTGGAAACCATCACAGATATTTCCGAGCAAACCAATCTTCTTGCGTTAAATGCTACCATTGAAGCAGCACGTGCTGGAGAAGCCGGTAAAGGTTTTGCTGTAGTTGCAGGTGAGATTAAAGACCTCGCTAAACAGACAGCTGCCGCAACGCAGGAAATAAAAACAAAGATCGATAATATTCAGTCCTCCACGAGAAGGGCTGTATCAGAAATTGGCGAAATTTCATCTGTAATTACCGATGTTAATGAAATGATTGATGCAGTTGCTGTAGCAACTAATGAACAATCTGAAACCACAAAAGAGATCGCCACTAATGTGACCCAGGCGGCCATGGGAATTCAGGAAGTAGCAGAGAATGTAACACAAAGTTCCCAGGTTGCAAATGAGATAGCAAAAGATATTACTGATATAAGTCAGTCTACAAACAAAATGCTTGATAATAGTAAACATGTTAATACCAGTACTGATGAATTAAACCGCCTGGCACATGAGCTCAAGACAGCAGTAGATCATTTTAAAATTTAAAAAGGGAGAGAATCATATGAAGCGAATTGTTATTTTAGCCTGTTTGTTTTTTGTTTTATCGTTTACTTCCAACGTTTTTGCTGGTGGATGCACACTTGGAAGTTATCCAATTCCTTTAATGGTGGAAAATCAAAATAAAGGTGTTTTTATTGAATTAACCAAAGAAATTGCTAAAAGAAGCGGACTTGATGTCACCATCAAGGTTTATCCAACTAAAAGAACTGTTATGACCTTTAATAAAAAAATCATAGATGGTTTTTTCCCTGCTCTTGATGTTATGATTAACAAAAAAGTATCTAAATCAGAAGAAATGTATTTTAAGGAAGATTTTGTTTTTTTTAAAAAAGGAACACCTTCTGTCAGTACAATTGAAGGCCTGCGCGGGAAAAAAGTCGGCATTACCCTTGGCTATCCCTATGCCAGAAAAATAACAGAGAACAAAGAATTTAAAATTGAAACAGCTCCAAGTGATATCGCAAATTTAAAAAAACTTGCAGCAGGCAGGATTGATGCTTTTATTGTGGAAAAACAATCGGGCATGAAGGCTTTAAAGCAAAGTGGCATGTCCAATATTATTACCTATGAAAAAAATAAGCCAATTTCCCGGCAGAAAGTTTATTACGCCTTTCAGGCAGATGCAAAGGGAAAAGATCTTGCCGCTAAATTTTCCAAAGCACTTTCTTCAATGAAAAAAGATGGCACATTCGGCAGGATTATGTCCAAGGCCAGCCAATAGAAGTTTTGTGATGCCTACACCTCGTCCCCTCGTGACGGGGTTATTACAGGATACTATTATTTGCTTTCAGGCCGTTAGCCGGCGATTTTTGGCTAACGGCAGGCTGCCTGACTTACCATGGAAAGCTAAAAAAATAATTTAATTAACAAAAATATCCACCGGAACCGTACTTAAAAGCTTCCCCCCGGTTCCGGTTACCATAAATACACTTTCAATTCCTGCGGAGAACTGGTTCTCAAATACCATTTTCGGTTCCAGGGCAAATACCATTCCAGGCTTTATCCGGTCTTTTTTCCCCTTTGCGATAAAAGGTGGTTCAACAAGCTCAAGCCCCACTCCATGACCGATAAATGTCACCTTATATCCACTGGGGCCAAGAAACCGGTCCTTATAACCCATTTTTTCGGCCATTTTCACAGCGTGCCTGTAAAGCGTATCAAGCATGGTTCCTGGAAGGGCTTTTTTTATGATGGCGTTATGAATTTCAATTACCGCCCTGCATGCTTTTTCTGCTTCTTCGGGCATGAAATCCATTGCAAACATTCTGGTTTCATCTATATGATATCCATTGATATTTGTGCCGATATCTATCATTATGGGCTCGCCTTTGCAGAGCAGTTTGCCTGTTCCGCCATATGGAGTTGCAGAGGAAGTTCCGTAACCTGTTGCAGGAGAATCCAGCATTCCCACAACACCGCCGTTTGATCCGCTTAAAACACACCAGTTGTACAATTCGCTTTGATAATTTCTCGCCCTTAGTTTTGCAGCATGACCGAGTTTTCTTGCGTATGTTTCATAAACACCTGAAAATTCCATTTCAGAAATCCCGGGTCTTATGGTTTTTTTTATATGATCAAACACTTTATGAGAGATTGCAGCGGTATTTTTCATCTGCTTAATCTCCCACTCAGATTTAATCATTCTCTGGGAAAGTATAAGACCGGAACCATCCTGATATTTTTCGCATAAAAGAAGTTTTTTGTAAAAATCAAATTCATTCACCGGCATAACATCCAGTTCAAATCCAATGATTTCTGCAATTTTCCCATGGTATTTGACAATCAGGCCTGGAATTTCTTTAACTGATTTGATTTCAATTATATGGCTGATTGATGATTCTTTTTTCGCCCTTGGCATATATTTCCGTATGAACAGCAAAGGTTCTTTTTCAGCAGGAACATAAAGACATCCGTTCTGGGCAGTGCCTGAAAAATAAAAAAGGTCCACACGCTGAACAATGAACATGGCATCAATACCCTTTTCCCGCATTAACTTCTGAAGTTTTGCTATTCTTTGATTTATTTCGTAATCCGGTACTTTAAACATTAAAATTTCCTTGTGTTGAATGTTATGTTTTTTATAGTTGGACGTTATCCTCAGCAATATTAATTTTTTATCCGCAGATCAATTGAAAGTAAAGTGATAAATTTTCAGTTTCTTTTGCCCATCCTCGTGCTCAAATACCCGTCAATCATCAGATGAAGAACATGATGGACCACTAAAACAAGCAGAGCAGTCCCAAACTCGCTGAAATATGTCACCTGAATCATCACGGAAAGGGGCAGGGTTTTCTGCGATCCCATAAAAATTACACTTTCCCTGCGTCCCTTTTCAATGCCCGATAATTTTATGAGAACAAAGGAAGAGGTCAAGAGCAGAAGATGAAATCCTGCAGCAAGCAAAACAACCTGAGAAAAAATCCACCCTCTGCTTAAAAGTACATCTTTTGCTCCGGCAAGGGAAATAAAAACCACACCTATTACGAGGAACTGATTGATAATCTGCAGCCCTGACAGGTCAGTGTCATTTTTTTTCAACAGATAGTTTTTTACTGCCATGCCGGTTAAAAGGGGACAAACAACAAGTATAAAAAGTTTAATGATAATGGCATGCTGATCAATTGCAAGCTGTTGGTCATAATGAAGACTGGACATAAGAGATGACAGTATCAGGGGAATGGAAAATATTCCAATAAAATTGGATAATATGGTTACAAATAATGCATGGGCCATATTACCACCGGCCATACCCGTCATGACAACTCCGGAAGACAATGTTGTGGGCATGGAAGCAACAATGAAAAGTCCTGCCAGCACACCTGTTTCCATGGGAAAGACTGAGAGCCCAAGGGCTGCAAGAGGTGCTGCAACAAG
>WFQS01000322.1 GCA_015486915.1 Desulfobacteraceae bacterium | reverse complement strand
GCATACCCCCCGATGAAAAGCCCTGCAACACCAATGGGCAGATTCACCCTTAAAAAAGCACTGGGGTCTGTATTTAAAAGCGGGCGCACCATAAAATAACTGCAGATCACAAGCCCTGCAGATATGAAAAGCGAAGTGGGTATATTAAAAACCTGGGTGATCTCCCGGCGGGCATGGATCTCATGGGTCAACATGTGATAAAGAAGCCACGGGATTAAAAATGCCTTGGTGAAAACGGTTATTCCGGCCACCACAAAAAGATGTATTGACGAATATTCATATCCCAGGATACAGGCTGATCCTGCAAGAAGAATGGACTGGGCAACAAACAACCGCAAAATTCCGATCACCTGCCGCATTGCCACTATACCGAACACCGTGAGAATAAAAAGGCCGCCGGCAAGGGCGTTAATCTGAATCATTTTACCTCCTGTTTTCTATTTCTTTTATAAGAAACCCCAGTAAAATATCTTGAATCATAAGAGTTTCTATATTTGTTGAGAAGCAGTCTGAAAGTCATTAGATCCGCCTCATGGCGGTTAAACAAAAATTACAATTCTATAAGCTGTATAACAACTGCAACCACTGAAGTTACAAAAGCTGCCACCATGAATTCACTGATTCTGAACAATCTTAACTTGGAAAGGGAAGATTCAATAACAACGAGAATCACAATAAACCCAAGCATTTTCAGCAGAACAAGTGGAATTGCAAGTAAAAGTTCAAAGAATGATCCGGTGGAGGCAAGCCCCCAGGGACAGACAAGAACATTAAGAAAAATGCATAAAAGAACAAAAAATTTCATGCAGCCGCCCCATTTCATCAGCGCTGCACCACGGCCGGAATACTCCAGGCCCTTTGACTCGTCTATCATGGCAAGTTCAAAATGTCCCGAAGGGTTATCAACGGGAATACGTCCGTTTTCCGCAATAATAAGCATCAGAAAAGCAAGCATGACAAGCACATGTGCCGGTGCAAAAAAATTTGCAATCGGGGTCACCCACGCCTGCTGTACAATATATGGAATTGTGGAGCCCGCCACAAATGACACGGTGAAAAAAACAATCATAAACACCGGTTCGGCAAGAAAGCCCACCATCCGTGTTCTGCTGGCTCCCATGGCACCATAGGGATTTCCGGTATCAATGGCGGCAAGGGTGGCAAAAAAACCGCCAAGTGCGAGAATTGAGCCTCCAGCAAGCATATCACCCATAAATGCAAAAAAAAGTGGATAACTTGTCAGCACCGGAATCAGCAGAGTTACAAATATTGGAGCGGTAAAAACCATGTAGGGCGTGAATCGGAAAATCCACGAACTTTCCTCAGATATGATCTCATCTTTATGAAAAAGCTTGAAAATATCACGGTAAGGCTGAAAAATGCCCGGCCCCTGCTTGGATTGAACCCGCTCTTTGAGACGGTCAAAAACACCTTTTACAAGCGGTGAAAAAATCATAACCACAAGAACCTGAATAATATTAAATATAATTTTCTGCGCCATATGTTTCTTCCTCTCCTTTTCAATGTCACAAATTCTAAAGCAAGCTATGCCCGCAACCCATGTGCCTGTCTCAATTTCCTGTTTTTTTATAAGAAGCTCCTGCAAAGTACTTTGAATTATAAGAGTTTCATTGCTCGTCAGAATCTTTGATTCTTTGAGGCCGTTTAATAGTCTTTAGATCGGCCTCATGGCCGTTATACAAGTTACGATCATTACTGTGTTAAAAATTGCTGTACTGACCATGGATGATGTAAATATTCATGAATGTCAGTTACATACGCTGCAATATTTCCCGGAGCAGAAGTAATGATCATAACGTTATATTAAAATTTTCAATATATATATGCACTGCATTATACATTAAACAATAACATGAAATTACACCGTAATCATACAAGACATATGCAGTAAAATAATGGCGGGAATTTCACCTGCTCCCATTTGCCGAATAAACACAATCACACCAATGCAAAGGAAGCAATGTGAAATATAGCAGTCCGGCACTCAGTCCGGATTGGGCATAAAAAAACTCCCGCAATTTTTACTGCGGAAGTCTTGATAAAAAAAATT
>WFQS01000321.1 GCA_015486915.1 Desulfobacteraceae bacterium | reverse complement strand
GTGCAGCTTTATTCATCATCATTATTCTCATGTTTCCGGAAAATAAAACAAGGGAATCGGAAATTGAGTTAAAAACGGTTTGGAGCAGATACCGGCTTTTTCTCAAATTATTTTCAGCAGTTTTTCTCTCCGTTATATCTGTACAGACCCCGATTCTTTTCACGGGCACACCCTTATTGTTAAATACAGTCCGGCATTTATGTTCACAGTAAAGATAGTCCCCGGTTTTTTTCCTTATCCTGAAAATTTCAGGTCTTACGGTCTGTCCGTTATGATTATTATATGCTCTTTGCATACTCCGTGCTCTGTCATCGGGATGAATTAATTTACATATATCTTCAAAAGTTTTTATTTTTTCCCGTGATCCCTGTCCCAGCATGGTATCTATATCTCCGAACCATTTTATCCTGTCGGTTTTAATGTCCCTTTCAAAAATAAGGTCGCTTGCTGCCCCTGCTGCAATACGAAACCGTTCTTCATGTTTTCTTGCTTCTTTATACAGCAGAGAGTTCTGGATTCCGATGGCAATCTGATCCGATAAAAGTTCCAGAAACATGGCCCGTTTTTTAAAATCACGTTTTTTAAAAGATGCAAGTCCAAGCACCCCGATTATTGTTTTCCGGCTGAATAAAGGGAATGCAGCAAAGGACTGATAACCGGCATTTTTACATTCCATCCTTACACACCTCGGATCGTTGTGAATATTGACTGAATACTGGGGTTTTCCTCTGCTCACAGCGAGCCCGCAAAGGCATTCTCCCGCTGTATGGGGATCTGTATCCCCTAAAAATTTTGAAGCATCATTTTCCTGTTCTATTGGTATAAGGCTGTTTCCTTTTTTTATAAATATTGTTACAAGATCAGGGTGGATAATATCGTTTATACCGTCAATAACAGATGCCGTCACATTACTGAAAGAAAGACTGCAGGTGACATTATTAAGCATTTTATTTAAAAAATCCATTTCATTGTAACGCCGGGCAAGCTCCTGTTCCTTTTGTCTGCGGATCTCTATCTCCTGCTCCAGGAGCTTATTGGTTGAAGCAAGTGCTGCAGTACGTTCTTCCACCATAATTTCCAACATATCACTGGATTTCTGCAGCGCCTTTTCAGCTTTCATACGTTTTTTATTGATCCCGTTGATATAAAAAGCCATATCAAGTGTAATTTTAAGCTCTTTTTCACGGAACGGTTTAAGAATATAGCCCAGCGGCATAACGGGTTTTGCCCTTTCAATGCTTTTTTCATCAGCATAGGCCGTAAGAAAAACAGATGATATCCCAAATTCTGACCGGATAATCTCTGCAGCTTCAATGCCGTCCATTTTACCTTTCAGACGGATATCCATGAGAATCAGGTCGGGGCGGTTCTGATCAGCTTTTTCAACGGCCTGTTCTCCTGTTTTTTCAATGGAACATACATGGTACCCCATATTTTGAAGGGTCATCTTTAGTTCTTTTCCGGTTATGGCTTCATCTTCAACAATCATAATCTTTATTTTCGCCATTTATAAACTCCTCTGTTCTGTTTCTTTGAGTCTGAATCTTATTGTAAACCGGGTCCCGGCATCCCGGTCTAATTCAACATTACCGTCCAGTTGATTTTCCACAAGAAGAATAATTAGCTGAAGTCCGAGGCTGTCAGAATTTCTCCAGTTGATATCCTCTGATATCCCAATACCATTATCCCTGACAATTAATTCTGAAATATCATGTTTTCTTTTGTTAAGCTCTATAAAAATCTCACCTGGCCTGTTTTCTGGAAAGGCATATTTCATGGAATTTGATATCAGCTCATTAATAATAAGCCCCAGTGTAGTTGCATGGTCTATATCAAGGCTGATATCCTCGCTGTGTACTGTCAACTTAACCCTGTCCCTTATATTATAGAATCGATACAATTGATCGGTTAGTTTTAAAATATAGTCTTTAAAATTAACAGCAGTCAACCGGTCAGAGCTGTGGAGAATTTCATGGGCAAAAGCCATGGCATGTACACGCTGCCGGCAATCCATCAGGAGTTCTGTTAGCTTTGCATCCTTTATGCTTAACGCCTGGAGTTTCAAAAGGCTTGATATAACCTGCATGTTGTTTTTCACCCTGTGATGAATCTCTTTAAGCAGGGCTTCTTTTTCTTTAAGTGATGCTTTGATATATTTTTCAGCCTTTTTACGTTCGTCAATATCATGTATCACTGTGATTCTCACAGTACGATTAAGATATTTTGCCTTGAAACCATGAATCTCAGTGTAGAATAAAGTCCCGTCTTTTTTTTGGCAGACAGCTTCATATGGTTTGTTATAATTGGATAACATGTTATGCCTGACGAGTTCCCGGAATCCAGGAGCAATCAAAGTCGTACCAAACATCCCGATCAACTCCTCACGGCTGTATCCAAACATTTTTGATGCTGTTAAATTTGCATCGATGCAATAACCTTTCTCACCAATAAGAATTGCTTCAAAACTGGCATCAGACAACGCCTGATATTTTTTTTCACTTTCCTGTAGCAGCAGTGCCGAACGTTTTATATTGCTTATATCCTGGATAAAGCCTTTACCACCTACACAGATTCCATGACTATTGAATTCGAATTCAGCTTTTTCTCTTATCCATTTAATTTTTCCATTCAGGACGAGTCGATATTCTATGTCATAGGTTTTCCCCTTTAATGCAGACTGCCATTCTGTATTGACATATTTTCTGTCATCAGGATGCACACGGTCCATAAAAAGATCATATGTCAGAAGTGTTCCAAAGGTAATTTCACATATTTTGTATGTCTCTTCAGCCAACTCAAACTCATTTTCCAAAACATCGAAGCGCCAGGGACCGAGGTTTCCCAGTTTTTGAGCCATTTGAAATAATTTGTTTTTTCTTTCCAGTTCAATGGTACGATCTTTGACGAGGTCTTCAAGCTGATCCCGGTGTTTCTTTAATTCAGCCTCAACTTTCTTGCGGATATGAATATTAAAGCTAAGGATCATTATGATCAAAACAAGGATCATCATGCCTGCAATTGCAATCCAGACCTTATCTTTGTGATCGGAATAGAATGAGTGGGGCATATTTAAAATAATACTTTTTACCGGCAGATCGGATTCGTCAATTCCAAACCGCTTCATTGCGGTATAATCAAACATTGGCACATTGGCACTTGCCGTAATTACAGGTATATTATCGGGGGATTCCCCTTTAAGAATTTTCTCAGCCATTAAAGCTGCATGCTCACCCTGTGAAAAACCATTTACCACCACACCACCGAGAACGCCCTGATCAATCATAAACTGCCACAGGGTATATACTGGGACATGGCTGTTTTTAACAACAAATGCAAGTCCCTCTTTTAACGTAAATTTTTTCCCGTTGCAGTCAAGATACAGTCCGTTATGGATAATTATGGAATTATCCGGAAGTTTTTGAAGTGCTTTTTTGTATTCTGCAGCCGTCATGTCAGTAAGCTCAATGAAAGATACCCGGTTGGTAAATTCGGAAAATTGTTGTTTCATCCTGTTCAGATTAGCTTTTGAAGTATGGGTTGCATCGCTTATTATGGCAATATAGCGGGTATTGGGTTGCAGACGAAGTGCAAGATCAATTGTGTCCTTAAAATCAAAATCTTCTGCAACTCCTGTTATTTTTTTCTGATTTTTTATTAAGGAACAAGAATAATTATTGATACCGCAAAATACAACGGGGATATGGGGAAACAGTTTTTTTCGGTTTTTTAAAAGGAAATTTAAGGCATTATTGTCCGAGGATATGATTAGATCAGGTTGTGTTTTGTGATATTTAACTGCATAAAGTTTCTGCAGGACAGGAAACAATTTTTCCGGTTTATGGAATTTAGTATCCATATATTCGGTTTTAAGATCAACATTAATATCCGAATTATCGAATACTGATTTTATACCGGTCATGATCTGCTTTGTCCATTTAAATTCCTGATTATATGAATGTATAACAAGAACCCTGAATTCGATACTGGCATCAGCTTTTGGTACACAGAAAAACAGCAGACATGAGAGCAGAATCATGCAGAAAAGAAGCTTAATGAATATGTTCTGACACTTTTCTATCTGCCCGTCTTCAGTCAATATGCCTCTCAAAATCATATTTGTAAATTATAATTTTCTGTTATTAATCCATTTCACTGAAAAATAGTTTTTGATTTAGATAATTATTTTTTCAGTCAGCACTTAAGGATCTCATACGTATGATCTTAAATATTTTCAGCTGTAATAGTGTGCATAATAATCTCCGGTAAATTTGCTATATCAACGATTCCATTATCGTTTTTTATGAAGTTGGTGTCAAGTTCAGGAATAATTTTAACAACTATTAATCCAGGGGCAGTCTGGCCTATGCAGGAATAGATTCTGCCCTTGCCATCAATTGTTTTGATAGAGGATTTAAGGATCAGATAACAATATTTAATCCTTTATCTTCATCCTGTAGAATATCATTTAAAAAAACTTTATAGTCAGTCTTTTCCGGGGCGGCAACCTCACATTTCATGCTCAATACATTAAAATCGTGTTTTTTTAAACCTGCTTTAAATTCGGGAATCCTTTTTTTTACAAAGGCTAAGGTTTCCTCGTCAGCAACCTGAATCATACCGGAGATCTCTTTTCTCAGCAATGCCATATCTACTCTTAAGGGACCGAGTTCTGACATTGTCAAAAGCAGGGAGACTTTAATAATACGCTGTTTATTCTGTTTTTCCTCTTTTTTTGTATTACCGAGGTCGAAAAAAAGCTGTCCAAAATTCAAGCTGCCGTTAAAAAACACAGGAAAGGGAATCAGATATCTGCCTGACTCGGAAGAATGGGAATTGATAATTTGAAATTTCTCAATAATTTTTGAAAGATTTTTAACTGAATGCAAAAAAAAATCGGATTCCAATTTAGAATCTGCCATTAATTTAATGACGGTTGCCTTGAGGTCCTGATCTGCAATTTTCTTAAATTTGGTGTCTGTAATATCTTTCTTAAACAGGGTCGATATCTTTTTAAAATCTGTTTTTCCGGTATCAAAAATTTCCCTGCGCAAAAGATCGGATATTTTCTTTTCAAATAAAAGGCCGGATTTTTCCATAAGACGTGGAAGAAATTTGTGATCGGGATTCTCAGATTTTAAAGAAAAAGAAAAAATCAGATCCCGTAAATTAAGAATATTTTCTTTGGAATACAAAGTTTTTCCGGATTTTTCAAGGGGAAAGATGTCAAGTGGTTCAGAAAAGAAAGGAGCAAGCATTTTTATTAAATCTGCCCCGTCCTTTAATAATAGATCAAAGATAAATCCGGTTGTTTCGGAAAGTTTATCCGCATTTCCCCCTGCAGTAACTTTCCCGGTTATGGAAGACGATATGGTTTTAGCTGCTTTTACATCATCTGTAAGGGTTTTTTCTGCCAATGGAAGACCGGACTGATCGTGGTTATCCTTTCCAATGCTTAAATCAGTTGATTTGGCAGAAACTCCATGAATCACACCTGATTCTCCATTTTTAAAAATTTCTCTTTAAGGCTTATAACGAGATTCACCTCGCCCTCGGGCATGGCAAGCTCAGAAGCGATTGATTCGACACTGCTTCCCATGGCATAAAGCTCAAGTATTTTTCTCTGCTGATCAATAACATCGACGTGTGAATGGTTAAATGAATTTTTTGAATTAAAGTCAGGATATGTTTCCATGGTAGAAAACTTTTCTTGCTGCAGCTTTTTAAACAGGGTTTCTGCCCTTGATAATAAAAGGTTTATACTTATGATGCGTGAATCAAGTGCATCATTTAATTTCTGCATAATGTTCTTTTTTTCTTTGATCTGCCGATCAAAAATTTTTGCGGCAGCTTCTGACTCATGGACAAGGGGCTCCAGGATTTCCATGATTTCACCGGCAGTTTTTAAAGTTTTATCTTTCAGAATATATGATTGGTTTTCAAAATCATCGTTATTTATTCTAAATTTTCCGTGTTTGTTGAACTGCCTGACAAGTCCAAACAGAAGTAAAACAAAAATAAAATCAACAATCAATTGAACTCCTATCCAGAATTCAATGGAAAACAAACTAATCATATCACAGTATCCAGCAGAGTCCCGGGTGCCTCAGGATCCTGATCCTCTTTTAATAATTCTTTTTTCTTTTTTTTCTTTTTTTCCTTCTTAAATTTTAAGTTAGAACTGTTTTTATCGGATTTTAAATTTTCATATTCCTCAGATTCCTTAACAGTGGTTTGTTCCACAACTTCTTCAATGGCCTGCTGTGCCGCAGCCTGCCCGGGGTCAGGCTGGAGAGGCCTGTTCTGGTGAATTGCATCGTGGGCAACAACTGACTGCTGCATTATAATATTATGAGTTGGTATGGTTGTCATTTATCACTCACTTTTCATGGTACAGGCCATAAAATTGTAAATATTCGACCTTTATATGAAACTCATACTAAGTTCCTTTTAAGAATAAAAGTTTCTATATTTGTTGAGAGGCTATCTAAGAGTCTCCAGATCCGCCTCATGGCGGTTATAATGTAAATATTTATCCGGTTTTAAAAGAAGTCAAAAACACCTGATCAATATATTTTTTTATCATTACCTGATTTAAAGCCTGTTTAATGACTTTGGAAAGAGTTTTCTCACTGATTTCTTTTTTTGTATCAGATAAAATTTCTTTCTCAATGGCATCATAGATGACACCTCTGTAAAAAGGCAAATGTTTTTTTATTTCATTAAGAGCCTTAGCTTTTGAATAATGAACTGAGAGATCAACACTGATATATGTAAGTTTTTTATTCTTACCTTGCGAGAATACAATAAAGTCCTTCAGGGCAATTGCCCCGGGTCCCCGGGGAACAATTACCTGTGGGAAATCTGAACGGTTTGCATTCATATTTTTTGTTTTACCCTTCAAAACTGAATTTGCCTGTAAATCGGCTTTCATATTATGAAGTTTTGCCTTTAATGCAGGTCCATAAAAGAAAAAATAATATCCTGCTCCAACGGACAAAAGAAGAAGAATCGTTCCAAACCCGGCAAGCATCAGTTTTGACCTAAACCATTTTTTCTCAGGCTTAGTCTTTTTTTCTTTTTCCCCGGGCTGAACTTCATCAATTGAAGGTGTTGAAGCAGACTTCCTGTTTTCATTTTCTTCTACTTCTTCAATCACGACCTGATTTTCCCGATCATCACTCTTAGTACCCGGGTCATCATCAATATGTTGATTATTCAAATTTGCATCAATATCACCAAGTATATCTTCATCCTCTTCTTCAGTTCCCTGTAAAAGTGCATCAATATCATCCTGGGATATTAAATTTGAACCGTCTTCCAACTCCCCGTCAACTACTTCAGGAGAATCTTTCAGAATGCTGTCCAAATCATTTTTTTCAACATCCGATGATTCGGTTAAATCGTCTTTCTCATTGGATGTAACCCCGGGTATATCTGTAGAATCACTGTCTTCGGATGTTTTAAAACCTTTTTCATCTTCTATATCTTCATCTTTTTCAAAGATCTGTTCCGGATCGGGTTTAATTTCACTGTCTGAAACATCGTCTGATACGGCATCAACATCTTCTTCCATATCATCTTTCATAATAAGTTGGTCTATGGTTTCCTGAGTTATCATGCAGGCTTCAATATCAACTGCATCGGATTCAGAGATAATATTTTCTGAATCCAATATATCCTCATTTTTATTTTCAATAATCTCAGGTTCCATTCCTTTGTCATCTTCAGGCTGCTGATTCATTAGTTTATCAATATCATCCTGGGAAACAAGTTCAAGAACATCCGTATCTTCTGCTTCACTTTCCAGGTCTGCCTGATTTTCAGTGTCTGTCTGACTTTCGGTGTATGCCTGATTTTTAGAAATAGTATCAATATCAGTATCTGTTTTAATGTCAGGATCAATTCCAATTCCGGAATCCGTTTGATTGTCAGAAGACATTGACTCATCACCGGTAATGGTTTCACTTTTTTCACCGGAAACAACAGGATTACTGATTAATTTGTTTATATCTTCCTGGGAAAAAAGCTCCAGATCTTCATCGTCGTCATCTTCATCATCTGATTCTTCATCATCTGATTCTGTATCATCTGAATCTGTATCAGGCAGGTTTTCCTGCACAACCGGTTCCTCATCTGCTTCAATTCCATTCATGAGGTTGTCAATATCGTTCTGGGATATAAGCTCAAGTCCGTCCGTATCTTCCGTTTCACTGACTGTGCCCGGATCACTGTTTAATTCATCATTGCCATCCGGTTCGTTGTCTGACGAATCAGATCCAAGAGGACCTCCGCTTAACAGGTTGTCTATATCATCCTGGGACAGCTCGGCCAGTTCATCCTCTGCATCGGATGCAGAACCTGCATCCTCTTTTTTTCCATCATTGTCTTCATCATGAACAGATGCGTTGAGAAGCTTGTCAATATCATCCTGGGATATCACTTCATCCTCAGTTATAGTGTCCTCAGGCATTTTAGTATCCTCTTAAATAGTGTCAAACCGATTCGTTACCGATTCTTTTACGAATTAAAATAATCCTTCAGTCTTGTTTTCATCTTAATCAGAATTCCTGCATGTATCTGGCATATTCTTGATTCTGTCAGGGATAGAACTTCCCCTATCTCCTTTAGAGTAAGCTCTTCATAATAATATAGAGATACAACGATCTGTTCTTTTTCCGTAAGCGCTTTTACTGCATTGGACAGAGCAGTTTTAATTTCCTCCCTGTCAAGGTGGTCAGCTGGAGTTTCCTTCCCGATCAACCTTGACTGAAATCTTGTCTGTGAAGTAAAATTGGTCCGGCCTGATTTAATAAAAGCGTCAAGGCTTAAAATTGAAGCGCAGTGAATATCGGTGAGCATATCAAAATAAGTGTCAAGGTCAATTCCCATCTTACAGGCTATATCAGAGTCTTCTGCAGGCCTCTGATGCTCACACTCAACTTTTTTAACTGCCCTTGCAATATCTTTTATTTTTTTTCTCATGGATCGTGAATAAACATCCATGCTTCTCAGTTCATCTAATATGGCGCCCTTGATTCTGTATTGAGCATAGGTTTTAAAATTTACATGCTTATCATGATCAAACTTGTCAACAGCATCTATAAGCCCAAGTGAGCCTGCACTGACAAGGTCATCAAACAGAACATTGGAAGGAATGCGACTGGCAAATCGAGCTGCTATATGTCTGACAAGATAGGCATATTTAACTATCATGGCATCACGCCATACATTGTCTTTCCTGTTGTTATCACGGCACTTATGAACCATTGAATAAGTTATCCCTGATTTTAATCATCATCTGATTTGTCTGCAGTATCCAATATCCTTTCCATGAAAAATTTTATATTTCCGTTTGAATCGGATCTGCCCGGCGAATCCGCTATTTTCCTGGCAAGCTTCTCCATGGCTGTACTTGACGGAGCATCAGGAGCAAAATCTAAAACAGTACTATGGTTGATCACTGCTTTGGGGAGCATGGGGTCCATTGGAATAAATCCGAAATATTCCAGCACAACATTTCCAAGAAATCTCTCCATTGCACCGCTTAAAGTTGAATAAACAACTTTTGCATCTTTTTCCGATTTTACCATATTAACAACAAGTTTAAAATATTTTGTGCCATAATTTTTTGACAGCACTTTCATTAATGCATATGAATCGGTTATGGATGTTGGTTCCCGTGTAGCAATTACAATACATTCATCAGCAGCAGAATTAAAATACAATACATTTGAGGATATTCCTGCACCAGTATCAATAAGAACTATATCGGCAAGCTCTCCCAACACCTCGAACTCACTGAGCAAATTTAATTTTTCGCCCTCTGTAAGATTTGTAAGATGGGCAAATCCACTTCCACCGGGAACAATCTTAACACCATGTTTTGTTGTTACAATAACCTGCTTAAGATTTTTTTCACCGCTTATCACATGACTGATATTATAATCCGGCCGCATATTAAAAATTATATCAATATTGGCAAGTCCCATATCTGCATCGAGAATGACAACACGTTTACCAGACTTTTTTAAGGCAACGGCAAGGTTTCCCACCATATTTGTCTTGCCCACACCGCCTTTACCGCTTGTAACAGCCACTACCCTTGGAATTGGATTATTTCGAGATGAAACCATGGAGGTTCTCCGTTTTAAAAATGTGTCTGAAGTTACCATATCTCTCAGTCCGCTTGCCTGATCCACTTAGATTATCTCTCCTGTTTAAAAAATTCTGCATCCACTGTTATTTTCTGTTCCAAGAATTATACTTAAAAGTTTTTTTCTGTCGGGAATAATAAGATCTTCCGGCACCCTCTGGCCATTGGTAATGAGGGAAACAGGCATTTTCAGTTCATTTATCTGATCAAAAATCTTTCCACACATCCTTGTTTCATCAATTTTTGTAAACACATAGGTTACAGGATTAAGAACGGCAAAAGCTGTTGCTGCCTCTTTCATATCCACAGCACCGGTTGCCATGCTCAAGACAAGATGGACTGACACATTAAAACTCCCATTGACCACACCTGCAAGTTCATCCATTTTAATTTTGTCAGAATGGCTGTGGCCTGCCGTATCGATCAGGATAATATCCATTGAGCACATTTTATCAATTGCCATGGAAAAATCCTCTGTACTGAAAGCTGGAATACAGCCAATCCCCATAATTGATGCATAGGCCTTTAATTGTTCAAAAGCACCAACACGATAATTATCAATGGAAATCAAACCTACCCGTTTTTTTCTTTTAAAAGTCAACTCCGCTGCAAGTTTTGCAATGGTCGTTGTTTTTCCAACACCTGTAGGGCCGACAAATGCAGCCATACATGGTAATCCGCCCCGGGGAATATGTCTTTTTAATTCATCAGTATTACTCTTTTTAAAAATGTCGGTATTATCCAAAACATCCGATTCTGCAAATAAATTCCGTGTATCTAACAGTCCTGCACATTCCTTTATAACATAATTCTTTAAAGATGCAATACAATCCGTTTTTCCTTTACCATGGTTTTTCCCCTTATCGATCTCTTGTTTTGTTACCCCGCAATAGTAACTGCGCCTGTCATTTTCCATGGAAGAACATGAATTATGCATAATTGAACCAGCCATTTTTTCAGAAATTCCTGCTTTTAAAAGCAGCGCAAACAAAGGGGCAGATTCCGGATAATTAATAACCATTTCCTGTATCCTGTTTCCATGGCTCATCAGGG
>WFQS01000320.1 GCA_015486915.1 Desulfobacteraceae bacterium | reverse complement strand
TGATAATACAGTGTTAATCCTCATGACTTCCATGGGGGCAAGAGGTGATGCAAACAGATTTGAAAAAATAGGATTTTCTGCTTATCTTCATAAGCCAGTGAAATTATCTCTTCTTTATAATTGTCTTTTAATGAGTTCATGTAAAAAGGGACAGGGCCCGGAAAAGAAAAATATAATCACACAATACACACTGTCTGAAAACAAATATCTTAATTATAAAATCCTGCTTGCTGAAGATAATGCAGTCAATCAGAAAGTTGCTCTTATGATTTTAAAAAAGGCCGGATTTAATGTCAGGCTTGTAGAAAACGGCTGTCTTGCTGTTAAAGCCCTTGAAACAACAAACTATGACCTTGTGTTGATGGACTGTCAGATGC
Organism: Desulfobacteraceae bacterium; assembly: GCA_015486915.1. The sequence goes on along the minus strand of WFQS01000320.1, from coordinate 7,701 downwards.
CTGAAATGGATGGTTATGAAGCTACACGGAAGATAAGGGATACCGGATCAAAGGTGCTTGATCATAATGTGCCGGTAATTGCTTTAACCGCTAACAATACAAAAGAAGATAATGAAAATAGTATAAAGGCTGGAATGAATGACGTTCTGATCAAGCCTTTTAAGCCGCAGAAGCTTTTGGAAATGCTTAATAAATGGTTGCCGGGAAATAATTTTTTTCTGAAAGATAGCTTTAAACAATCAGGACCCGGTGAAAATAACAATTTGGGGTGAAGCAAAAGTAAAAAAAGGAGAGAAATAAAAGAAGGAGTAAAGTAAAATTCAGATGAAAATCTTAGCAGCTGAAGATAATCCTGTTTCCAGCCGTATGCTTGAAACCACTCTCACCAGATGGGGATATAAAGTTATTTCCGTTAATAACGGGAAACTTGCACTTGAAATGATGCTGGATACAGGTGCGCCTAAACTTGCCATACTTGACTGGGTAATGCCTGGTATGGAGGGGCCTGAAGTATGTAAAACATTGAGGGAACAAAAAACAAATACGCCGCCCTATCTTATCCTTTTAACTTCAAACAATGATAAAAAAGATGTTGCAAAGGGCCTTGATTCAGGAGCTGATGATTATATCCTTAAGCCATTTGACAGACATGAACTAAAAGCACGCATAAATGTCGGTATCAGAATGATAAAATTACAGAAAGCCCTTGCTGAAACAGAAAAATTCCAGGGAGTTATTGAAACTTCCGGTGCAGTATGCCACGAACTTAACCAGCCCCTGCAGATAATTTCAGGTAATTGTGAACTTTTGATGATGGATATTAAAGATGAAAACCCCTTTTATCAACGCATAAAAACAATTCATGAACAGGTCAAAAAAATGGCCGGTATAACTTCTAAATTAATGAAGATAACAAAATACGAAACAAAACCCTATTTGCAGGGTAGAATTATAGATTTAAATAAAGCTTCAAAAACAGATTTGCAATAAACTCCACGGGAGAATTTTCTTGGGAAAAGAAAAAAAAATAAAGGCCGAAACAATCATAACAAGCCATATTAATGCTGATTTTGATGCAGTAGCCTCAATGCTTGCAGCCCAGAAGCTTTATCCGGATTCCATTGTGATTTTCCCAGGCTCCCAGGAAAAAAATTTAAGAACATTTTTTATAAGTTCAATGAGTTATCTTTTTAATATGGCAGATGCCGGATCAATAGATTTTTCCCATACAAAAAAACTTGTTCTTGTTGATACAAAACAGTTACAGAGAATCACCCATGTATCAGAACTCATGGACAGAGACGACATTGAAATACATATTTATGATCACCACCCTTCCCTGAACAGGGATATAAAGGGTGATTTCGAGCTTATACGCCTCACAGGTTCAACCGTTACCATATTGTCTGAACTGATAAGAAAAAAAAAGATTAAAATAACATCGGAAGAAGCTACAATAATGGCTCTTGGAATCTATGAAGATACCGGTTCCTTTACATATTCATCAACAACAGAGGCTGATTTCAGGGAAGCCGGGTTTCTTGTATCCTGCGGGGCCAGCCTTAATACCATTGCAAGTCTCGTTATAAAAGAGATCAGTCCTGATCAGATCACCTGGCTGAACGACCTTTTAAATGAAATGGTCTGCCATAGAATAAACGGGTTTAACATCAATGTATCAACCATATCATCACCGGGTTACATCAATGATCTTGCATCCATTGTCCAAAAAGTAGTTAAAATGGAGCATCTTGATATTTTTTTTGCAATTGTACTCATGGGAGACAAAATAACAATTGTGGGAAGAAGCAGAATCCCAGAAGCAGATGTGGGGAAGATACTTTCATTTTTCGGTGGAGGGGGGCATCCCTATGCAGCATCAGCAAAATTAAATAAAACAACACTTGCCCAGGCGGAACAGCAGCTTTTTGAAATAATAAAAAAAGAGGTTGTCCCTTCAAAAATAACAAAAGAGCTGATGTCCTCTCCTGCCATCACAATCGATTCCCGGGTAAAATGCAGGGAAGCCAGTACAATTATGACAAGATACAATGTCAATGCCCTTCTTGTATCCGGAGAAAATAAAAACAATATCAAGGGGTATGTAACAAGACAGGTGATAGAAAAAACTCTTTATCACAATCTTGCTGAACTTCCGGTTTCAGAATATATGTCCACGGAGATATCATTTATATCTCCTGATTCTGATATTTCTGAAATTGAAGGGAAAATAATTGAAAAGGACCAGAGAATTGTTCCCGTAGTTGATAACAATAATATTATCGGGGTTGTTACAAGGACTGATCTTCTCAATTTTCTTGTCCAGCGCAGTAAGGCATATGACGCTTCCGACCGCGGCAGGAACAATGCAAGCAGACATGCAAAAAAAAGAAATATTGTGAATTTCATCAATGAACGCCTTGACAAAAGCACCATAGAACTTCTTAAGTCAATAGGCAGTGCAGGAGATGAGCTTGGAGTCAATGTGTTTGTTGTCGGTGGTTTTGTAAGGGATCTGCTTTTGTACAGGGAAAATGATGATATTGATATTGTTGTGGAAGGCGACGGAATTGCCTTTGCCAGAAAATTTGCGGCAATGAGAAACTGCAGATGCAGTGCCCATAGAAAATTCGGCACTGCCGTGATTGTCCTTGATGAAAAAATTAAAATTGATGTTGCATCGGCACGCCTTGAATACTACAAGTTCCCTGCAGCACTTCCAACAGTTGAGATGAGCTCCATCAAACTTGATCTTTTCAGGCGCGATTTTACAATAAACACCCTTGCTGTCAGTCTAAATCAGGAAAACTTCGGTACACTGATAGATTTTTTCGGTGCCCAGAGAGATCTTAAAGACAAGGTTATCAGAATAATTCACAACTTAAGTTTTGTGGAAGATCCAACAAGGGTCTTCAGGGCAATAAGATTTGCCAATAGATATGATTTTACCATAGGCAAACTCAGTTCAAGTCTTATCAAAAATGCCATTAAACTTGATTTTTGTAAAAAATTAAGCGGGTTACGGGTTTTTTCAGAACTTAAGCAGATCCTTGAAGAAGACAACCCGATTCCTGCCGTTGAAACGCTTAAACAATACAGTCTTGAAAAAATAATTCATCCGGAACTTGTGATCAGCAAAGAGATAATTAATACAATGGAATCTGCGAAAAAAGCCATTGCATGGCATGATCTATTGTATTTTGATGAGAATTATTTAAAATGGGCTGTATATTTCATGATAATTATAAAAAAATGTTCCCTTAATATTGCCGACGATATATGCTCCAGGCTTAAATTATCTCCGGGAAATAAAAAACTTGTTTTAAAGAACAGACTTAAAGCAGATCAACGTTTAAGTCTTCTATCAAAGAAAACCGGTGTCAGCAACAGCGATCTTTATTCAATATTATCCATATTTAAGACGGAACTTATCCTGTATATGATGGCTTCGGCAAAGGATGAAGGGACAAAAAAAGCTATTTCTTATTTTTATACCCAGCTCAAGGATACAAAAATTCATCTTAAAGGAAAGGATATTATCGACCTTGGCCTTAAACCAGGTCCTGTTTTTAAAAAAATCATGCGGACGGTTCTAAATGCCAGGCTTGACGGGCTCGTTGAAACAAGGGAAGATGAAATAAAATTTGTCATTGGATATTTATCGAGGAGTAAGGGGCCTGAGGATGCCAAAGACAAATCTATTGATTAATCACAGGGATTCTGGTAATTTTCCTTTTTTAAACTTTTTTGTAAGAAAGAAAAATGCAGATTATTACCTTTAACCTAAATTTTCAGGGACATGATCAATGAAAAGTGCAGATATTTTAACCGGGATTACAACAACCGGAACCCCCCATCTTGGAAATTATGTGGGGGCTATTCGCCCGGCAATTGAGTCAAGCAAAGATGATACCAAGCAGGCTTACTATTTTCTTGCCGATTACCATTCAATCATAAAATGCCAGGATCCGGACAGGATTAAGAAATCCGCCTTAGAGATAGCAGCCACCTGGATAGCGTTTGGACTGGATACGGATAAATCAATTTTCTACCGCCAGACTGATATCCCGGAAGTAATGGAACTCACCTGGATATTAACATGCATGACATCCAAGGGATTGATGAACAGAGCACATGCTTACAAGGCAGCTGTTGATAATAATGAAAAAACCGGAAGAAATGATCCGGACAAGGACATAACAATGGGGCTTTTCTGTTATCCCATACTCATGGCAGCAGATATTCTTATGTTTAACGCAAAAAAAGTTCCCGTGGGAAAAGACCAGATTCAGCACCTTGAAATGACAAGGGATATTGCAGGCCGTTTCAACCACACATATGGAGAACATTTCACTCTTCCCCAGGCTGTGGTTGATGAAAAAACAGCTGTTCTTGCAGGCCTTGACGGCAGGAAAATGAGCAAGAGTTACAACAACACTATTCCACTTTTTGAGCCTGAAAAACGTTTCAAAAAATTAATAATGAAAATTAAAACAAACTCCCTTGCACCTGAAGAGCCGAAAGATCCTGAAACCTGTACTCTGTTTGCCATTTACCAGGCCTTTGCAAAACCAGATGAAATAAAAGCAATGGAAAAAAGATACAGACAGGGTATCGCCTGGGGCACGATGAAACAGGAGCTTTTTGAATATCTGAACGAGACACTTAAAGAACCGAGAAAAAGATACAATGAACTCATTAAATCACCCGGTGATATTGATGAAATTCTCAAAAAAGGGGCCTTAAAGGCCAGGGAATACTCTGTACCATTTATAGAAAAAATAAGAAAATCCATAGGGATTCAGCCAATTACAGCTTAATCTCTGTATTTGATTTTGTGTAAACCGCCATGAGGCGGAGCTGGATTCTCGCAGACAGCCTCTAAGAATCAAAGATTCTGACAAAACATGGGCTGTAGGCGCGGAGCCAAATCTCACTCCGAAAGGAAATTTATCGGAGTTTCATATAAAACAAAGGAGCAGTTAACATGGGTTGGTTCAGTCGGCTTTTTCAAAATAATGATCAGGTACCGCCTCCTGTATTACCGAGGAAAAATGATCCCTGCTGGTGCGGGAGCGGATTAAAATATAAAAAATGCCATCTTGCCAAGGACAGACTTTATTTCAGGGAGCACCCGGATCTTAGAAAAAAATCACTCCAAAAAAAATCATGCGGGTCAGCTTTTGGCTGAGGGAAATAACTATGAAACCCTGTACGGGTAGTTTTCGCTCTTTTTTATAAAAAAATCATTAAGGAGATCTTAATAAATGCCGCGCCAGTATTTTATACCGTCAAATAATGTAAATCCGTTAAAACAGCTGAAAATGATGGTAATTGATAAAAAACGCAGGGTGCCCAAGGCTCCAAAGGCAATACAGATTCAGACCATTTCAGGATGCAACGGAAATTGTGTGTTCTGCCCAAATAAAAAAACAAAAATATCAATCCCCTACAAAGAGCAGATGGAGGAATCTCTTTTTTATTCAATCATTGATCAATGCATTGATCTCGGGGTACGCAGGATTTCTCCCTATCTGATGAATGAGCCTCTTCTTGATTCAAGGCTTCCAAAGTTTATTAAGTACATTACAAAACATAAAAAACATCGGCAATACACAAAAATTAACTCCAATGGCTCCCTGCTAAATGAAAAAATGGCAAAGGGTTTGCTTGATTCCGGTCTTGACAAGCTGCATGTATCTGTCCAGGGAATTAATCCTGAGATTTATTTTGATCTTATGAAACTTGATTTTGAAACTGCCATTAAAAATGTGGAAAGAGCTGTCAATTTGAAAAAATCCGGTCATTATTCCACTGAAATCCGTGTTGTGATGCTGGATACAAGCGAGATCCATCCTTATCTTGATGAAATAAGGGCATTCTGGGAAAAAAGAGGGGTAAAAATCAATCTTAACCAGATGGAAAACAGGGGAACTCATGACAATATCAAAACCAGTAAAATTTCTGCAAACAAACTTTCCCTTTTCAGATGGTGCGACAGATTATTCAGGCAGGCCTATGTTCTCTACGACGGCAAAATGGTTCAATGCTGTGCTGACTGGGAACAGACAAAAATTCTGGGTGATCTGTCTTTAAATTCTCTTTATGATATATGGAACGGCCGTGACTATCTTGAATACCGGCAGAAATTTATTGATGGAGATCTTAAAGGTTCAATATGTAACAGCTGCATGAAAGATCCGAAAAAGATCAGTTAAAATTGCAATTTGATACGGAAAATAGAGATGAATAAAAAAGATAGAATATATTATGGTATGCTGAAAATTTTTGTGAAACTTTTAGGTTTTGTGCCGCATAAGGCTGGAAGAACTTTTGCAAAAATTATCGGTCGTCTGTGGTTTGCAGCGGATAAAAAACACAGAAACATCACCATTGAAAATATTTCCTACGCATTTGCAGGTGAAATGAATCAAATCCAGGCAAGGATACTTGCAAAAAAAGTTTTTTCCCATTTTATTCTTTTTGTATTTGAGGTGGCCTGGGGTATGAGGATTCATTTAGATGATTTTCACAGCCATTTTGAGGTTACAGGTTTTGAAAATTTAAGAAATGCCTACAACAAAAATAGAGGAATAATATTTCTTACTGGGCATATAGGGGTATGGGAGCTTGCGGCTATTTTTGGGGGGAAAACGGGAATTCCGGTTAATATAGTATATCGTCCGATTAGAGCTGTTGCCCTTAATCAATTTGTCAATGATCTAAGATTGAGGTTTGGCGGTCATGTTTTTCCCGTAAAAAAAGCACTTGCACATATAAAAAAAGCACTTGCAAAAAAGGAGTCCCTTTTTCTTTTAATGGATCAGAGTACAAAATCCAAAAAAGGAAGCGTTGTTGATTTTATGAACCGGCAGACATTTGCCAATAAAGGCATTGCCAAGCTCGCCATGGAAAGTGGGGCACCTGTTGTGCCTCTTTTTTTTATCAGGAAAGGCTCCGGATATCAAATCATCATCAAACCTGAGATCCCGCTTGCCACCATGGAAAACGAAAACGAAAATATTGAAATAAATACACAAAACTATACAGCTGCCATTGAAGAAATTGTTCGCCAATACCCGGACCAGTATTTCTGGCTGCACAACCGCTGGAAATACCAGCCCGGATCTTAGAAAAAGATCAATGAAAATATTAATTGTTAAACTTGGAGCACTTGGGGATGTTATCAACACTTTCCCGGCGGTTATCAGGCTGAAAAAACATTTTAATGCTGAAATCCACTGGCTTGCAGCTCCTTTAAGCTATCCCCTTGTTAATAATCATCCCTTTGTGGACAGGGTAATTCTGTTTGATAAGAACAGAAAATATGGAATTGTAGATACAATAACCGAAATAAGAAAAGAAACCTATGATATAACTTTTGATTTTCAGAGGACATTGAAATCAGGTTTTTTCTGTTTAATTTCAAAAAGCAGGAAAAAACTCGGGTTTGATAAAAAAAGATGCAAGGAGCTTACCTGGTTATATCCATTTACGAGAATCCCGCCTTCTGACCCCGGCAAACATATGCTGGAACAATATCTTGATTTTACCGACTATCTCGGCATTAAAAAAGATCGTATCACCTGGGGAATCACTGTTCCTGATTCCATTGATATCAATTTGCCGGCCAGGTACATCATACTCAACATTGGCGCAACTAAAAAAGCAAATCTCTGGCAGGCTGAAAAATTTGCCGAT
>WFQS01000319.1 GCA_015486915.1 Desulfobacteraceae bacterium | reverse complement strand
TGCAAGACCTGATATAATCACAGAATCCATACGGGGTAACCTTGATACAAGGCTTAGAAAACTTTCTGCAGGTGAATTTGACGCAATAATTCTTGCTGCAGCAGGAATTATACGCCTTGGCATGAAGGAAAAAATCACCGAATATCTTGATGAAAACATAATGCTGCCCGCCGTTGGCCAGGGAGCTTTGTGCATTGAATCCAGAAAAAATGACCAGGGCACCTCCTTGCTCCTTAAAACTCTTAACCACATGGAAACAGGCATCACAATAAAAGGGGAAAGGGCTTTTTTAAAACGTCTCGAGGGAAGCTGCCATATTCCCGTTGCATGTTTTGGCAAAATCAAAAAAGAAAATATCACTTTAACAGGTCTCATTGCTTCGGAAGACGGAAGCAAAATCATTAAAGAAACTATACAGAAAGATATAAACTCTGCGGAACAGGCCGGTATTGAACTGGCTGATTCTCTCCTTGCAAAAGGCGGCAGACAAATACTTAACAATCTGGAAATACGATGAATAAAAAAACAGGTAAAGTTTATCTTATCGGAGCAGGACCCGGAGATCCTGGCCTTTTAACCATAAAGGCAATGGAATGTATACAAAAGGCAGATGTTGTTGTTTACGATTACCTTGCCTCTCCTTTTCTTTTGAAATATGCCGGGGAAAATGCAGAAATCATATATGTGGGTAAAAAGGGCGGCGATCACACAATGGCCCAGGATAAAATCAATTCCCTGCTTGCTGAAAAAGGTGCACAAGGCTTAACTATTGCAAGGCTAAAGGGAGGTGACCCCTTTATTTTCGGCCGTGGTGGTGAGGAGGCCGAGGTGCTGATTGATAAAAAAATCCCCTTTGAAATAATACCTGGAGTCACATCTGCCATTGCAGCTCCAGCCTATGCGGGAATTCCTTTAACTCACAGAAAGCATGCATCATCGGTATGCCTGATCACTGGCCATGAAGATCCTTTAAAACAGGAAACAAGCATTAAATGGGATGCACTTGCAAAAAATGACAACACCCTTGTATTTCTAATGGGGGTGAGAAATCTTTCCCATATAACAGAAAAACTTATCCTTAACGGAAAAGCCCCTGACACACCTGTCGCACTTGTAAGATGGGGAACAACTGCAAAACAGGAAACAATAACAGGCTGCCTTGACAATATTGTTGAAAAAGTAAAAGCCGCAGGTCTTAAGCCTCCTGCCGTCATTATTGTCGGAAGTGTGGTCTCTTTACGTCAAAAGATGAAATGGTTTGAAAAAACTCCCCTTTTCGGGAAAAAAATTATAGTTACAAGGGCCCGTGCCCAGGCAAGTGATCTTGTTGCCCTTTTAAGGGAAAATGGTGCAGAATGTATAGAGATGCCCGTTATAAAAATTGTAAGCCCTGCTGACAATTCCCATCTTGTCAACTCAGTTAAAAAAATTAATTCATTTGACTGGATAATTTTTACAAGTGTTAACGGAGTAAAATTTTTCTTTGAAACTCTGTTTAATGAAAAAAAAGATGTAAGGGCGTTAGGTCATATTAAATTTGCCTGCATAGGACCTGCAACAAAGCTGAAATTAAAAGAATTCGGCATCATCTGTGATATAATTCCCGATACTTACAGGGCAGAATCCGTTGCAGAAGCTTTTGCCGAAGTCCCCCTTGAAAATAAGAAAATTCTTCTTCCAAGGGCAAAAAAAGCAAGATCCGTCCTGCCCGATGAACTTAAAAAAATGGGGGCTGATGTTTCCGAGGTCATTGCATATGAAACTGTTCCTGAAGAAATGGATACAAATCAATTCGCTGAGATTTTAAAAGAAAAACAGGTGGACATGGTTACATTTACCAGTTCATCCACCGTGGAAAATTTTAAAACACTTATGCCGGAAGATAAGTTTCAAAGTATCATTTCAACTGCCTGTTCGGCATGTATCGGGCCTGTCACTGCAAAGACCGCATCAAATCATGGAATACAGCCCGATATAATTGCATCGGACTATACAATTCCAGGTCTTGTAACTTCCATTATTGATTATTTTAAAGGATCAAAGAACTGATGACTTTTTTACCTTCTGATCACACCCTGGGAAATCATATGAACACCCCTTTTAAAAGTGACCGGCGCAAAATTAATTATCTGCGCATCTCTTTAACTGACAGGTGCAACCTTGCCTGCATGTACTGTGTACCCAAAGGATCAATACCTTTGTTGCCGCATAAAGATATTGCAAGATACGAGGAAATACTGAAAATTACAAGAGCAGCAGTGGAGCTTGGAATTACAAAGGTCAGGATAACCGGTGGAGAGCCCCTTGTCAGAAATGGTTTGACGGATTTTTTAAAAGAACTCTCAAAAATTGATGAAATCAAGGATATTGCAATAACAACAAATGGAGTACTGCTTGTAAAATACCTTGATGAACTCATGGATTCAGGTCTTAAAAGACTCAATATTAGCCTTGATACACTGAAACCTGAAAAATTTAAATTAATTACCGGAAAAGACCGTTTTAATGATGTATGGAATGGTATAATGGCTGCATTTAAAAAGGGCATAAATCCCATTAAGCTTAACACTGTAAGTTTAAGAGGGGTAAATGATGATGAAATTGAGGATCTTGCTGCAATTTCAATGCAATACCCTTTTCACATCCGATTTATAGAGTATATGCCCATGGGGAATTCAGCCGTTGACATAGGCCAGCAGATACTTATACCTGAAATTCGCACAAGAATTGAATCAAAATTCGGAGCACTTGAACCTGTAAAACGTGGCATATACGACGGACCGGCAAAAAGATTTAAAATAAAAGGCGGAATTGGAGAAATAGGATTTATATCTCCTGTAAGTTCCCATTTCTGCAAAGAATGCAACAGACTCAGACTCACATCCACAGGAATGCTGAGACCTTGCCTTTTAAATAAATACGAAAAAGATATTTTAAAACATTTGAGAAACGGTGCATCAGATGAAGAATTAAAGGAAATTATACGGGAAGTAATAATCAACAAGCCATTATCCCACCACCTTGAAAAAAATTCAACAGCCCATGTGGAATCACAGATGTCAAAAATAGGTGGATAAATACACAACCTCAAATGCCGGATGAAACATTTTACCAATGCAAATTCCTCCATCAATAATGCAGATACTTAGACAAAACGAAGAATCTGCCAGGAAATTCAATGAAATAGAAAACAGCATACTATCCATTCTCAATTTCAAAGATTTCTTTGAAAATCTGCTCACAATGATAGGCACTACTTTTCATGTACCCCATGTATGGATTTCCATCATTGAAGAAAGTTCCATCTCTTTGCAGGTTAAATCCATGCGGGATTCAGAACTTCTTAAATCAAGGACAGGTTTTATTTCATATAATAATTTTCGTGCCATAACTGATTGTTTTGTAACAAAATCCATACTCTCCAACAGAAAAATGCACCGTTTTAAACCATTGTATCCATTGGATGCCAGGTTTGATATAGGATCAATTGCTATAACTCCCATTACCATGGATGGTGAAATTGTGGGAAGCCTGAACCAGGGAGATATGAACATACACAGATTTACGCCAGGAATAGATACTGAACTCTTAGACCGCCTTGGGATTAAAATATCCCTGTGTCTTTCCAATGTAACTGCCCATGAGCAATTGAAATATCTGGCGTTCCATGATCCTTTAACTGGTCTTTTAAACAGAAGAATCATGGAAAAAATTCTTAACAGGGAATTTCAGCGTTCTAAACGTTATCTTACTGATCTGTCTGTCATTTTCTTTGATCTTGATGATTTTAAATCAATTAATGACACCTTTGGCCATGATCAGGGGGATGCAGCCCTTGTCCATACTGCAGACACTCTTCTGAAAATGAAACGCAGCACAGACAGCGTATCAAGATTTGCAGGAGATGAGTTTGTAGTGATACTTCCTTCAACTGATCTTGATAATTCAAAGCAGTATATTCTACGTGTGAAAGATTACCTTTGTAAACACCCTGTCATAACAGACAATGAAGAATTCTATATAAAACTTTCCGCAGGTTCCGCCTCTGCCCTTGAAAAAAAAATCAACTCCTCAGATGACCTTATTAAAAAAGCTGATCAGAGGCTTTATGATATAAAAAATAAAAGGTCCTGAATACCGTTTATGGTACTCAGGACCTAAAATTTTAACCTGATTTTAACTAAACAAACCAAAAAGCTCTGATTATTAAATTTAAATAAATCAGGCTTCGGTAATCAGTTCAATCATTGTCATGGGTGCGGCATCTCCGGCTCTTAAGCCAAGCTTTATTATTCTCGTATAACCGCCCTGCCTGTTGCCAAATTTCTCAGCAGCGTCATTAAAAAGCTGATGGACAACATCTTTTTCCCTGATAACTGACAAAGCCTGACGTCTTGCATGCAGATCGCCTCTTTTTGCAAGGGTGATCATTTTATCTGCCAGTTTTCTAAGTTCCTTTGCCTTTGCCTCAGTCGTCTTAATCCTGGTATATTTAAACAGGGAAGTTACCATGTTTCTGAACATGGCTTTTCTGTGGCTTGAGGTACGATTCAGTTTAACGCCTGATTTTCTATGTCTCATTGGAAATCATTCTCCTTCCTTATCTATATCCTCCTCAGGAGGTTCAAATCCTTCAAGGTCCATGCCCAGAGATAAATCCATGCTGCTGAGTACCTCTTTAATTTCGTTCAAGGATTTTCTGCCGAAATTTTTAGTTTTCAGCATCTCATTGTCAGTTTTTTGAACAAGCTGGTAGATCTTGAGAATATTTGCATTCTTTAGGCAATTGGCACTTCTCACAGAAAGCTCGAGTTCATCAACGCTTCTGTAAAGATTATCATTAAACCGCCTGTCCTTACCCTCAATATCCCCTTCATCAAGTTCAGGCTCGATATCTTCATCAAAACTGATAAAAGGAGTCATCTGCTCCTTTAATATTTTGGCAGCATAGGCAACAGAATCCTCAGGGCTCACGCTTCCGTCGGTCCACACTTCCATTGTAAGTTTATCATAATCGGTTTTCTGGCCGATCCTTGAAGTACCAACAACATACTTCACTCGTCTTATGGGGGAGAATACACTGTCAACCGGAATAGTTCCCGTGGGAGCATCTTCATCCTTGTTTGCATCGGCAAGTGCATAGCCTTTGCCGATCTTAACCAGCATACTCATATTCAACACACCACCCTTTGAAACACTTGCAATGTGCTGACCCGGGTTAAGCACTTCAATCATTCCGCCGTCGGTGCAGACAATATCTGCTCCTGTGACCTCTTTTTCTCCTTTAGCATTGATAATCAGGACTTTGTCGTCAGGATCATCAATCTTAAAATTAAGTTCCTTTAGATTCATTATGATCTCAGAAACGTCCTCTCTTACTTCAGGTATTGTGCTGTAAGCATGAAGAGCATCTTCAAATTTCACAGAAACTATAGCAGCTCCGTAAAGAGAGGATAGTATGGTCCGCCTCAAAGAGTTACCGATTGTTATACCAAATCCCCTTTCCAGGGGTTCACATACAAATTTACCGTATGCTGAGGTTGTGGTAACCGCAACCTTTTCCGGCTTGATCATTTCGCGCCAGTTCATATATACAAGTTCATCTGATGACATTGCTTATCTCCTGATATAAATTCATAGGGAGAACAAACTGCATGCAGTTCATCTATTTTGAATAGAGCTCTACTATCAGCTGTTCCTGTATCGGCAGGGTAACATCCTCACGGGCAGGAATAGTTTTGACTACTCCTTTGAAACCGTCCTTATCAAGTTCAAGCCATTGAGGGACTCCACGTCTGACAATGGTATCCAATGAATCCGTAATGGCCTGGATATTTCTGCTTTTTTCCCTTACCTCAACAACATCACCGCTTTTAATCACATAAGAGGGAATATTGACTTTTAAACCATTTATAGTAAAATGATTGTGCTTAACAAAATGGCGGCCCTGGGATCTGGAACTTGTAAATCCTAATCTAAAAACTACGTTATCAAGACGACTTTCAAGGAGAGACAAAAGGTTGGCACCAGTGATACCTTTCTTACGGTCAGCTCTTTTAAATATAATCCTAAACTGTTTTTCAGAAATCCCATATATCCTTCTTACTTTTTGTTTCTCCCTGAGCTGAATTCCATAATCTGAATTCTTTGTACGCCTCTGCCCATGCTGCCCCGGGGGGTACCCTTTTCTGTCGAAACTGCATTTATCTGAAAAGCATCTATCACCCTTCAAAAAAAGTTTCATATTTTCGCGTCTGCATTGACGGCAAACAGAACCTCTATAACGTGACAACGTTTTCCTCCTTTGTAAAACTTATCAACAATATTCATCGTATTCACAGTTGGTTTAAGAACTTTCAAACAAACCGTAAAATCTTCACAAGAAACGGCAGTAACAGATTAGACCCTTCTCCTTTTGGGAGGACGGCATCCATTATGCGGGACAGGGGTAACATCTTTAATGAATAAAATGTTAAACCCCTGGGCATGTAGTGCCCTGAGGGCAGATTCCCTTCCAGCACCAGGTCCCTTAACATAAACACTGACATTTTTCATGCCGTGTTCCATTGCCTTTGTACCGGCATCTTCAGCAGCAAGCTTAGAAGCAAATGGTGTACTTTTTCTGGATCCCTTGAATCCCTGTATTCCGGAACTTGACCAGGCAATTGTATTTCCTGCCTCATCAGTTATGGTTACAATGGTATTATTGAATGTCGATTGGATATGGACAACTCCGGTTGATATATTCTTTTTAATTCTTTTCTTAGCAACACTCTTTTTGGTCTTCTTTGCCATAGTCTAATTATGCCTCCTGGTTAACCCAATAATTTATCCTGCACATAGTTTATTTTTTCTTTTTGACAGCCGCTCTTTTAGGTCCTTTTCTGGTCCTTGCATTGGTACTGGTTCTCTGACCATGGCATGGAAGAGATCTTCTGTGTCTAAGTCCTCGATAGCATCCAAGATCCATCAACCTCTTAATATTCATGGATGTTTCAGTTCGTAATTCACCTTCAACCTTGTACTCGCTGTCAATAACTTTCCTGATCTCATTGGTCTGCTCTTCGGTAAGATCATCAGATTTAGTTTCCGGATCAATTCCAACCTTGGCAATGATATCTTTGGATCTGCTCATTCCAATGCCATAAATATAGGTTAGAGCGATTTCCACATGCTTATTTCTTGGTAAGTCTACACCTGCAATTCTTGCCACGCCTTTTGCCCCCTATCCTTGCCTTTGATTATGACGTTTATTAACACAAATCACCCTGACGACTCCACGTCTGCGAACGATTTTACAATCTTTACAAATTTTTTTTACTGAAGCTCTGACTTTCATATCTATTAAACTCCTTAAATACTCTTTACACGAAACTCCTTCAAAGTACCTTGTCATGATAAGAATTTCTATATTTGTTCTGAGGCCGTTTAAAAGCCACCAGATCGGCCTCATGGCCGTTATAATAAAATAAAAACCAAAATACCGGCATATTCTTATTTATAGCGATATGTAATTCGTCCTCTAGTGAGATCATAAGGTGACATTTCCACGCTAACCTTATCACCAGGGAGAATTTTTATAAAATGCATCCTCATCTTGCCGGAAATATGTGCAAGAAGCTGATGTTTATTCTCAAGTTCCACTTTAAACATTGCATTTGGCAAAGTTTCAAGTACTATTCCTTCAACCTTTATCGGTTCTTCCTTAGCCATAATCCACCCCTTATAATATTGTTCTTTTACAAAAAAAAATTGAACTGGAAACGCAGAAAATTATCTTCTTGACTTATTACTTCCACCGGACCTTCCAAGAAAACCCTCATAATTTCTTGTAATAAGATGGGCTTCGATCTGGGCAATTGTATCAATGGCCACCTGCACAACGATAAGGAGTGCAGTTCCGCCAAAGTAAAAAGGTACGTTGAACTTAGTCATTAGCAGTGTTGGAAGGACACATACTGCGGATACATAAACTGCACCTCCCATGGTAATTCTTGTCAAAACCTTATCAATATATTCTGCGGTCTTTTTTCCTGGCCTTATTCCAGGAATATATCCGCCATTTTTTTTCATATTTTCTGCAGTATCATCAGGATTAAAGGTCACGGCAGTATAAAAGAAACAGAAAAAAACTATAAAGCCTATATAAATTAAGTTATAGACAATGGTACCCGGCATCAATAAAGACGAAACCGTTTTCATAATGGGCAGATTTATAAAATTTGCAATGGTTGCGGGAAACATTATAATAGATGAGGCAAATATAGGTGGAATCACGCCGGATGTGTTTATTTTAAGGGGTAGATGTGAACTCTGCCCACCGTACATTTTACGACCGACAACACGCTTGGCATATTGAACTGGAATTCTGCGCTGTGCCTGTTCCATATAAATTATAAAAGCTATTACGGCAACCATAAGAACTGTTAATATAATTATGGAAAAAATTCCCATCTCACCGCTTGATACAAGGCGCAGAACATTGCCCACGGCAGATGGCATTCTTGCCACAATTCCGGCAAAAATAATAAGTGAGATACCGTTGCCAATTCCCCTTTCAGTAATCTGCTCGCCAAGCCACATGATAAATGCCGTACCTGCTGTCAGGGTAATCACCGTTAAAATACGGAAAGACCAGCCCGGATGCATCACAATGGGTGATCCTGCAGGAGAAGTCATACTTTCAAGCCCCACACTTATTCCAAAGCCCTGAATAACACTTAACAGGATTGTGCAGTACCTTGTATATTCTGTGATTTTCTTCCTTCCCGATTCCCCTTCTTTGGAGAGTTGCTCAAGATGTGGAATAACAACAGTCATCAACTCAAGTATAATTGCAGCACTGATATACGGCATTATACCCAAAGCAAAGACAGAGAGCCTGCTTAAGGCACCTCCCGAAAACATATTAAACATTGCAAAAAGGGTACCCCTGGCACTGTCAAAAAAAGAAGCAAGCGCTGCTGTGTCAATCCCTGGAGTAGGTACTACAACTCCTATCCTGTAAACAAACAGCAGGGCAAATGTCATTAAAAGCTTTTTTTTAAGTTCAGGAAGCTTAACTATATTCTTATAACTGCTCTCAAGCATGTAAACCTCGGATTAAATTATAATTCAATATTTCCACCGGCAGATTCAATCTTTGCCCTGGCATTTTTGCTGACAAGACAATTCTTAAACGAAAGAGATTTCTTTATTTCTCCTGTGCCTAGAATTTTCACTCCGTCAATTTTACCCTTGACAAGACCTGCTTCCCTTAATGCCTTGATATCCACAGTGGAACCTGCTTCAAACCGATCAAGGGCATTTATGTTTACAACGGAGATCACTTTCTTTGAAATACTTGTAAAACCGCGTTTTGGAAGACGTCTGTGCAGCGGCATCTGACCACCTTCAAAACCAGGTCTCACTCCTCCTCCTGATCTTGAATTATGACCTTTATTTCCCCTTGTGGATGTTGAACCCATACCTGATCCTACACCCCTTCCCACACGTTTCCTTTTTTTTGTGCTCCCTGCTGCGGGAGATAATTCATGGAGTTTCATTATTTTATTTCCTCCACAGTTACGAGATGAGGAATTTTTTTAACCATGCCATAAATGGCAGGATTCATATTATGCTCAACCGTCATATGCATTCTTTTCAAGCCAAGAGCACGAATTATCCTTCTATGCTTTTCAGGCCGTCCAATGGTACTTCTGATCTGTGTAATTTTTAATTTACCTGACATTACAAGCCCCTCTTTTTATATCTCTTCAGGTTTCAGGCCGCGCCTTTTTGCGACCTCTTCCTTTGTTTCAAGTGACATCAAGCCTGCCATAGTAGCCCTTACAACATTCTGAGTATTATTTGTTCCTAAACATTTAGTCAGAATATCCGTTACACCTGCTGCTTCAAGTACCGCTCGTACTCCGCCACCTGCAATTACTCCGGTTCCGGGAGATGCCGGTTTAAGCAGCACCCTTCCTGCACCGGCATGGCCTACTACCTCAAATGGAATTGTTCCATCCTGAACAGGGACTTTTTTCATTGATTTTTTGGCTTTATCAAGCCCTTTTCTGATGGCTTCGGGAACTTCACCGGCTTTTCCCAGACCATATCCGACACTGCCCTCTCCATCACCTACCACAACAAGAGCGCTGAAGCTGAAATTCCTGCCGCCCTTAACAACCTTTGCTACCCTGTTGATCCTTACAACCTTATCGATCAAATTATTTTCTTCTGTTTCTCTCTGTCTTCTCGCCAAGGAACTTCCTCCTTAAATTAGAAATTCAACCCAGCTTCCCGGGCTCCGTCTGAAAGTGATTTGATACGTCCATGATAAAGAAAACCGTTCCTGTCAAAAACAACTTTTTTGATCCCTTTATCAAGAGCCCTTTTGCCAATAATTTTTCCAACAGCAGCAGCAGCTTTTTTATCACCGCCTTTTGCACCGGTCTCTTTGAACTCATTATCACAGGTGGATGCAGAAACCATTGTTTCACGCTTTTCATCATCTATGATCTGAGCATAAATATGATTCGAGCTCCTGAATACACTGAGTCTTGGACGCTCATTTGTACCGGTTATACCTTTTCTTATCCTTCTTTTTCTTTTAAGCCGTGCAATGCGCTTTATTGCAGATTTATTTGACATGATGCTCTATCCCCTGGAATTTTAATTATTTTGCTGCAGTTTTTCCTGCTTTTTTGATTATTCTCTCATCTGAATACATGATCCCCTTCCCTTTATAAGGTTCCGGAGGTCTCACTCTTCTGATTCTTGCTGCAGTTTCTCCAACAACTTCTTTATCAATTCCTGACAGAACAATTTTTGTATTTTTTTCTACACTTGCGCTTATCCCATCGGGAAGAACGAAATTGACCGGATTGGAATATCCAACATTAAGCACAACAGAACTGCCTTTAATCTCGGCACGATATCCTATTCCGGAAATCAAAAGAGTCCTTTCATATCCCTTTAATACACCGGTTATCATATTGGCTATCAATGATCTGAAAAGACCCTGAAAGGCAAGATTCTGACGTCCGTTTGAACGTGGTACAACTTCAAGAATTCCATTATCAATTTTTATACTGACAGCACGATGCAGAGTACGGATAAGTGAACCTTTAGGACCCTTTACCATGATGGAATCGTCCTTTACGTTCACTTCAACCTTTTCTGGAATCTGGATCGGCTTTTTACCTATTCGAGACATTTATTCCTCCTAAGACTACCATACGTTACAGAGAACTTCACCGCCCATATTCGCTTTTCTCGCCTCTTTATCCGTCATCAAGCCCTTTGATGTGGATATAATCGAAATCCCAAGACCATTTAAAACAGATTTAATCTCTTTGGCCTTTTTATAAACTCTCCGGCTTGGCTTACTGACACGTTCAATCCCATAAATTACCGGCTGTCTTTCCCCTGCATATTTAAGATATATTCTAAGAACTCCCTGCTTATCATCCTTCAAAAATTTGTAGTTCTTTATATATCCCTGTTCTTTCAAAACCCGCGCCAGTTCAATTTTCAACTTTGACCCGGGGATATCCACTTTTTCGAACTCTGCTTTCCCGCCGTTCCTGATACGGGTAAGCATGTCCGCAATGGGATCACTCATTGACATAATAATCTCCTGCAAATTAATTTTCTAATTTTCCAATGGGATATTAAAACTTTTCATTCCGGAAAATTAATAATATTACTGCAATATTTATTTCCATCTAACCGATCAATTAACAGTCCTGACCAATAGAAAATTTATTACCAACTTGATTTAGTAACGCCGGGAAGCTTTCCTGAAGATGCAAGTTCCCTGAAACATATTCTGCATATACCTGCTTTTCTGATAAAACCCCTTGGTCTGCCGCATATGGGACAGCGATTATAAGCACGAACCTTAAATTTCGGTTCTCTGCCAGCCTTTGCGATAAGAGCTTTTTTTGCCAAATTTTCCTCCTTAATTTTTTACACCCCTGAACTTATATCCATTAAGAACCCACCGGGAGTAATCTATTTTACTGCAAAGCTGTCCAAGTATCAATTCCTGAAAGGCATTCCGAGAAGTTTCAGGAGTTCCTTACCTTCCTTGTCAGTTTCAGCACTTGTAACTATTGATATATTTAGACCTTTAATACTATCTGTTTTATCATAATCGATTTCAGGAAAAATAATATGTTCTTTTATACCAAGGCTGTAATTTCCTTTTCCGTCAAAGGCTTTCCCGGAAATTCCTCTGAAATCACGCACACGGGGAAGAGTAACATTTATAAGTTTGTATAAAAAATCATACATTTTACCACGACGAAGGGTTACCATGCAACCAATGGGCATGCCCTCCCTGAGTTTGAAAGCCGCTATTGATTTTCTTGCTTTTGTAATAACCGGTTTCTGCCCGGCTATCAATGCGAGATCTGCCACTGCTGAATCAAGCAGCTTAATATTTTTAATTGCTTCGCCCATCCCCATATTTAAAACTATCTTTTCAAGCTTTGGAACCTGCATTCCGTTTCGATAGCCAAAGGTACCCATGAGCGCTGGAGTTACTTCTTTTTCATATATTTCTTTGAGAGTCAACATTTTGCTCCTCCGGCTGTATTGCTATGCATCAATCTGCTCATTACATGCTCTGCAGAATCTGACCTTCTCACCATCCTCAAGTTGTTTTACCCCAATTCTTACAGGCTTCATACAACTATTGCATATAATCATAAGATTAGATATTGCCACGGGCACGGCCGTATCAACAATACCACCCTGGGGATTTGCATTGGTTGGTTTCTGGTGGATCTTTGCAACATTTATATTTTCTACAACAGCCCGGTTCTTTTTCCTGAGTACCTTTAAAACCTTGCCAATTTTGCCCTTATCTTTCCCGGCAATGACCTTAACCTTATCGTCTTTTCTTATTCTTATTCTATTTTTTTGCATGGATTCTCCCAAACCAAAGCAGTTAAAGGACCTCAGGGGCAAGGGATATAATCTTCATAAACCTTTTGGCTCGCAGCTCCCTTGCAACGGGTCCGAAAATACGGGTACCGACCGGCTCGTTTGAACCACTGACAATAACTGCTGAATTATCATCAAACCTGATCATGGAACCATCCGGACGCGAAACTTCTTTTTTAGTCCTGACGATTACAGCCTTCACAACATCACCTTTTTTTACCTTGGCATTTGGAATAGCTTCCTTGACAGAGACAACAATGATGTCACCAATACCTGCATAACGTCTTTTCGAGCCCCCAAGGACCTTGATACAATAAAGTTCCTTAGCACCGGAGTTGTCTGCCACAGTCAATCTCGTTTCTGTCTGAATCATTTTTCAACTCCCCTTCAATCAAACTGCTCTTTTGACAATCTCACTTATGCGAAATCTCTTGGTTTTGCTAATTGGCCTTGCCTCGGTTATTTTAACAACGTCTCCGGTATGGCAGAGATTATCTTTATCGTGAGCTGCATATTTTTTATATCGTTTAATATATTTCTTATAAACCTTATGCTGAATAAGCGTTTCAACCTGTACTACTACAGATTTATCCATCTTGTCCGACACAATAGTTCCCTGAAGTACTCTTTTTCTTCCTCTTTTATTCATGGCATCAACTTTTCCAAAAGATTTAATTAGATATTTAAATTCATTTCCTTGGATAATGTTTTAATTCTTGCAATATCCTTTCTGATGGCAGGGAGAATGGCTGTATTCTCAAGTTGACCAACACCATGCTGGAACCTCAGATTAAAATATTCTTTTTTCAATTCAAAAAGTTTATTCGTAATCTCATCAGCACTCATTGCTCTTAATTCACTGATTTTCATGGTGTTAACTCCTCTCTACAAAACGCGTTTTAACACAAAGCTTATGAGATGCAAGACGAAGGGCTTCCTTTGCAATATCCCTTGGAACTCCTTCCATTTCATAAAGAATCATACCCGGTTTGACAGGAGCAACCCACGCATCGGTAGGACCCTTGCCTTTTCCCATCCTGACTTCTGCAGGTTTCTTTGTAACCGGTTTATCAGGAAAAAACCTGATCCAGGTTTTGCCAACCCTTTTTATCTTACGTGTCATTGCAATTCTCGCAGCTTCAATCTGCCTTGCACTGACATATCCGCACTCCAATGCCTGCAGCCCGAAATCTCCAAAACAGAGATTAGTGCCTCCAGTGGGTTTTCCCTTGAGCCTTCCACGCATGCGTTTGCGGTATTTCATTTTTTTAGGACTCAGCATAGATATATCTCCTAACTCCAGACTGCTGAACAATTTACAGGATACAATTTAAAAGCCTGTTAAACAGAGTCTGCAGGTCTATAATTTAAATTTGGATCTGAAATTTTAATCTGTAATTTAAGATCTGGTAATATTATGATCAGAATTTAGGACTTCACCCTTAAAGATAAACACCTTAATACCGATAGTTCCATAAGTGGTCCTTGCCTCAGTAAATCCATAATCAACATCTGCTCTCAGTGTATGAAGTGGAATACGACCCTCTTTATACCACTCTGTTCTCGCCATTTCAGCGCCACCGAGTCTTCCGGAACATATAATTTTTATTCCCTGTGCCCCAAAACGCATGGCCGATGAAACGCTTCTTTTCATTGCTCTTCTGAAAGCTATTCTCCGCTCAAGTTGCAGAGCAATATTTTCTGCAACAAGCTGAGAGTCAATTTCAGGTCTTCGAACTTCCTTGATATCGATAAGTACTTCCGGAGTAAGCATCTTCTCAAGTTCTTTTTTCAGAAGTGCAATCTCTGAGCCTTTTTTCCCGATTATAATTCCAGGTCTTGCCGCAAAAACACGAAGTCTGATTCGTTTAGTGAAACGTTCAATTTCAATTTTAGAAATTCCAGCATGAAATAATTTCTTTTTTAAGAATTTTCTTATTTTATGGTCTTCGTAGATAAACTCAGCATAATTTTTATCCGCAAACCACCTGGAATCCCACGTTTTTACGATACCTAATCTTAATCCTATTGGATTTACTTTCTGGCCCAAGCTGTGTACCCTCCTCCTTAATTGACTATTTCTCCAATTATAACCGTTAAATGGCTGGATCTTTTAAGGATCCTTGCGCCTCTGCCACGAGCCCTCGCCCTGAATCTTTTCAAGGTTGGTCCCTGATCAACTATTATATTTTTAACAATAAGATCATCAACGTCTATCTCGTTATTATGCTCGGCATTGGCAACAGCAGAACCAAGAGTTTTAGATATAATTCCCGCTGCCTTAAGAGGCATGAATTTGAGTAGATTAAGAGCCTCTTCAACGCGCCTGCCTTTTACCGCATCAACCGGACCACGTAACTTGTACGGGGATATTCGTACATATTTTGCCACCGCTTTAACTTCCATATCTCACATCCTAAAAAATATTTTAACACCTGTAACCCGGTGATTATCTCATTCTTGATTTCTTGTCACCGGCATGACCGTAAAATGTTCGGGTCGGTGAGAATTCTCCAAGTTTGTGTCCCACCATATTTTCTGTGACAAATACAGGCACAAATTTCTTTCCATTATGCACAGCAAAGGTAATTCCGACCATTTCAGGAAATATAGTAGATCTCCTGGACCATGTCTTAATAACCTTGTGGCTTTTTGATTTCTGTGCAGCAACCACTTTTTCTAAAAGTTCCTGGGCAATGTAAGGACCTTTTTTTAACGATCTTGGCATATCAGCTCACCTTTTTATTTTCTCTTTGTCCGTCTTTTAACGATATACTGATCAGACCTCTTGTTCTTCCTCGTTCTATACCCTTTTGTAGGCATACCCCAGGGAGTACACGGCTGCCTGCCGCCGGAAGATCTACCCTCACCTCCACCCATGGGATGATCCACGGGATTCATTGCAACACCTCTGACTGAAGGACGTCTGCCAAGCCATCTTGAACGGCCTGCCTTTCCAAGTTTGACATCACCATGTTTTACATTACCAACCCTTCCAATGGTTGCCTTGCATTTTAAATGAATCATCCTTACTTCACCTGATGGAAGCAGGACTTGGGCATAGGTACCTTCTTTGGCCATGAGCCTTGCATATGCACCGGCGCTTCTTACAATCTGACCGCCTTTATTTGCTTTCAGTTCTATATTGTGAATACGTGTACCAAGTGGAATACTACTTAAAGGCAGGCAGTTCCCAGGTTTAATATCTGCATCGGGTCCGGTCTCTATTCTGTCTCCAATATTAATATCTCTCGGAGCGAGAATATATCTTTTTTCACCATCTGCATAGACAAGCAAGGCCAGTCTTGCACTTCTGTTAGGATCATACTCTATGGCAGACACCTTTGCAGGTATTCCGTCTTTATCTCTTTTAAAATCAACAATACGATAATGTCTTTTTGTCCCACCACCCTTATGCCTGCTTGTTATTCTTCCGTTGGAATTACGACCACCGGTTTTTTTAAGCTTTCTCAGCAATCTTCTTTCAGGATTCTTTTTACTTATTTCCTCAAAGGAAAGATATTCCTGAGCTCTTCTTCCAGGGGATGTGGGTTTTGTTTTCTTTATTGGCATGTTTACCTCTTTTTATACACCTTCAAAAAAATCAATTCTCTGTCCGGGCATGAGCCTTACAACAGCTTTCTTCCAGTTACGCCTTTTTCCGAGAATCCTGCCACGCTGTTTGAATTTTCCCCTGACCTGCATGGTTCTCACAGACTTCACTTTCACACTGAATATTTTTTCAATTGCATCTCTTATTTCAACACGATTTGCGCTTTTATCAACTTCAAAGGAAATCTGATTAAAATATTCTTTCTGGAAGGTTGTCTTCTCAGTATTGAGGGGTCGTTTTATGATATCATACTGTTTCATATATTAAACCTCTCTTCAATTCTTTTAATGGAAGATTCCTTAATGAGAAGATTCTTATACTTTAGAATATCATAGACATTAAGCCCACCTGTTTTCAGAATTTTTACCTTTGGAATATTTCTTGAAGAAAGCAGAAGGTTTCTATCTTCCTCATCAGCAATAATAAGAATATTTTTTAAATTCAGAGTATCAATAATTAAAGAAAAATCCTTAGTCTTTACACGATCAAGGCCAAAATCATCAATTACAAAGAGCTCATTATTGGCAAGCTTACTGCTAAGGGCCATCTTAAGACCCAGAGCCCTGACCTTTTTGGGAAGCTTATAAGCAAAAGATCTCCGGGAAGGGCCAAAAATAACCCCTCCTCCTCTACGAACAGGAGATTTAATATCTCCGGATCTTGCATTTCCTGTACCTTTCTGTCTGTACAGTTTTCTTGTGCTGCCGGAAACATCAGACCTGCCCTTTACAATTGCAGTCCCCTCTCTTCTGCCGGCAAGCTGCATTTTAACAACATCGTGCAACACACTTTTTTTAACGGAAATGCTGAATATCTCATCAGGCAGATTTGTTACAAAAACTTTTTCACCTGATTTATTTAAAACATCTACAGCAGCCATATACATCCTCATTAATTATCATAGCCATGCTTCACTGCGCAATCCTCTGCAATACCCACAGCTATATTTAAAAAATTTCCCAGTTTAAAAATGGGAAAAACACGTTCAATACTTAAACTTTACTTAGCTGATTTACATATTTCAAGGAGCCCTGTTTTTGCACCGGGAACAGGTCCCTTAATCAAAACAATATTTTCTTCGGGTCTGATATCAATAATTTTCAAATTTTTTATTGTTTTTCTGTCCACGCCAAAATGGCCAGGCATTTTTTTGCCTTTTATAACCCTTGCAGGCCAGGCACTGCAGCCTATGGAACCGGGTTTCCTGTGATTCCTGCATCCATGTGTATCAGGTCCCCGGCTGAACCCGTGTCGTTTAATGGTTCCAGCAAATCCACGCCCCTTAGATATACCGGACACATTGACAAGATCGCCGATTGAGAACATATCAAGTTTTATATCCTGACCCGGTTCATAATCTTCAGGATTTTTAACACTAAATTCCCTTAGAGTCCTGAATCCGTTATTCTCATTTTTTAAAAAATGTCCTGCATCGGGTTTATTTAACTTTTTAATGGCTTTCTCGCCAAAGCCTAACTGAAGAGCGTTATAACCATCTGTCTTTTCAGACTTAACCTGTACCACTGAGCATGGTCCAAGTTTAACAACGGTTACAGGAATCAATTTCCCATCCGATGCAAAAATACTTGTCATTCCAATTTTTTGTCCTAACATTCCCTTACACATAATAATTTTCCACTTTCATAAGGCCCAAAAAGGTTTTAACAATGAGCGCAATACTAAGCACCGCCCCTTATAACACCTGATAAATTTAAATTTGAAACCAATAATTTATGCTAAAGTTCTATTTTAACATCAACACCAGGTGATAGATCGAGTTTCATAAGAGCATCGACTGTCTGCTGAGTTGGCTCCAGAATATCCATCAAACGCTTATGCGTTCTGATTTCAAATTGTTCACGGGATTTTTTATTCACATGGGGCGACCGCAAAACACAAAACTTATTTATGCTGGTGGGAAGCGGAATAGGGCCAACCACCTTTGCACCGGTTTTTCTTGCGGTATCAAGAATATCAATAGATGACTGATCAAGAAGTTTATGATCATATGCTCTGAGCCTGATCCTGATTTTGGTCTTTATCATAACAGCCTTATCTTCTCACGATTTATTCTATTATTTCACCGACAACGCCGGCACCGACAGTACGTCCGCCTTCCCTTACTGCAAAGCGGAGTTCTTTTTCCATAGCTATGGGAGCTATCAACTCTGCACTTATACTGGCATTATCACCGGGCATGATCATCTCAACACCCTCAGCAAGAGTTAAAACACCTGTAACATCTGTTGTCCTGAAGAAAAACTGGGGCCTGTATCCAGAGAAAAAAGGTGTGTGGCGCCCGCCCTCTTCCTTGCTTAAAACGTATATCTCTGCTTTAAACTTGGTATGGGGGGTTATGCTCCCTGGTTTTGCAACCACCTGGCCTCTCTCAACTGCATCACGTTTTGTGCCACGGAGAAGAAGTCCTACATTATCTCCTGCCTGGCCCTCATCAAGAATCTTTCTAAACATCTCAACGCCTGTACAGATAGTCTTGGAAGTCTCTCTTATTCCGACAAGCTCAACCTCATCTCCGGACTTGACAATACCGCGCTCAATTCTTCCCGTCACAACAGTACCGCGGCCTGATATACTGAACACATCCTCAATGGGCATGAGAAAATCTTTATCTGTATCACGTACAGGCTCCGGAACATAGCTGTCAAGAACATCAAGAAGTTCAATGATACACTTTGTCTCTTCACTGTT
>WFQS01000318.1 GCA_015486915.1 Desulfobacteraceae bacterium | reverse complement strand
TCCCTTTCCTTTGCATATTTCAAGGCAAGGTCATAGGCGCCCTGGGCGCCGCCAAGCCCCATTGAACCAATGGAAAGTCTTCCTCCGTCAAGGGTGGACAGCATCTGGTGAAAACCGTCTCCGCGTTTACCAAGGATGTTTTCCTTTGGCACCCTTACATCGTCAAAGTAAAGTTCCGACGTGTTTGAGGCTCTCCACATCATTTTTTTATGCATGGGAACCGCTTTAAACCCTTTAGTGCCGCTTTCAACAATAAAACAGGTATATTCAGGCTTGCCGTTATCCCTTGTGCCTGTAATGGCCTGAACAGTGACCCCTGATGTCATTTCCGTTGCAGCATTTGTTATGAAAATTTTGGAACCGTTTATGATCCAGTCATCACCATCTTCAACGGCAGTTGTTTTGCTGCCCCCTGCATCTGAACCTGCTGTGGGTTCGGTAAGCCCGAAACCCCAGAGAGCTTCTCCGCTGCAGAGTTTTGGAAGATATTTTTTCTTCTGTTCTTCATTTCCAAAATAATATAAGGGACCTATGCCGAGTGAATTACCGGCAGCAATGGTTGCCGCCTGGGACCCGTCTATCCTGGCAATTTCCTCCACTGCAATGATGTAGGAAATATAATCCATTGCCTGGCCTTCATATTCTTCAGAAACAAACATGCCAAAAAGACCTATTTCACCCATTTTACGAGTAAGCTCAACTGAAAATTCCTCTTTCTCATCCAGTTCGCCTGCAATGGGAGCAATTTCTTTCTGGGCAAACTTTCTCACCTCTTTGCGGATCATTTTCTGTTCGTTAGTAAGGTCAAAATCCACCCTGCATCCTCCTTAAATTATTAATATTTTATTCTGTTTGTTTATGCACGATTCCATATACATTAATCAAATTTGATGAACCTGTAAAAAGTCCTATTTCAGCATTTTTCAGCCGTAAAATGCTGAAATTATTAATAACAGTTTTAGCATTTTCGTTTTTTTACAAAACCATCAAATTTATTTATTCAAATTTCACTAAAGCGGTAAACCCTCAACCCATGGCCTCTTTCTCCGTTTTTTGTTTTTATTACTGCCAGGGGCAGAATAAAAATTTCCGATCGAGCGCTCAGTCTATTTATATTGAGGATACTATATTTGTTGAATTGCATTTGTCAAACATTTTTTGATAAAAAAATAAGAATAAATGCCCAAAACAAATTTTATTTAATTATTGCAACTCTTCCGTCGGGACGTCCTGGATTGATAATACCTTTTCTATAACTCCGATCTTCGCCGTCTTTGCATTTGAATCTTTTTTTCGCTTCCCCCAAGAGCAGCCAACCGTCTGCTGCTCTCCAGGCTGATCAGGGCATCAAGTCCTTTACGGACAAGAGATGTTTTTTCTTTTATTCCAGTAAGTTTAGAAGACCGCTCAACAAGATCATCCTTGATATTTAATGTAGTTCTCATTTTTTAAACCTCCTGATATATGCATAAATGATATATACCAAGGCGGGCGATGTCCGCAATCCATTTGTCTTTCCCCAATTTCTTGTTTTTTTAACAGTAATTGAGGAGTAAGGCACTAACATGTATCATTCAGATGGATAATGCAGGGAATTTTAAGGAGAGAGCTAACGACATACTCTACAGCCTTGTTATCTTTTAGTTATTAATACAGTATGTTACGATTTTTTCGCAATGAATGGCAGAGGTGTTTAAAAAGGGGATACCAAATTTATCTTCTTTTAAAATTAATGGCAATTCCGTACAGCCCAATATTAATGAGTCAATTTTTTCTTTCTCCACCATTCTTTGGGCAATAGTCAATAATTCATCTCTTGTTGAATCTTTCAAGATGCCTAATTCAATTTCTGAGAATAATTTATGGTGTATGAACTTTTGCTCATCCTCTGTTGGGGTGACCATAGAAATACCATTTAAAACAAATGGCTTTTTATAAAAATCTGCCTCCATTGAGAGTTTTGTTCCCATTAAACCCACATTTTTAAGACCTAATTCTTGAGCTCTGCTGCATGCTGCCTCAACAATACTCAATAAGGGAAGAGGGGATTCTGATTCGATTTGATCGAAAACGATGTGAGGAGTATTTGATGCTATTGCGACAAATTCAGCCCCTGCAAGTTTTAATGAATTTATTTTTGTTAGCAACCATTCCGAAAGACCAGTCCAATTATTCTCGCTTGCAAAGCTCATGAATTCGTGGAGATTGGCACTATAGACCAAAATTTCCGGATAGGCATATTCGGTATATTTGGTATTAAATGCAGCTATGATTTCTTTATAATAATCAACTGTTGATTCTGGCCCCAATCCTCCAAGTATCCCGATATTCTTCATTTTTTCCTTTAATGTCTTCTATGATAGCCTAAAAATAAATTTTATATAGTCACGTTTATATTTTTTAAGATAACCCACTCAACAACGACAGGTTGGGCATTTATACTGACAATCTATGCTCTCTCAATATTTCATCTTTTCTTTTTTCTAATCCACTAATTTTATAAACAAAACGAGATATTCCAGTAATAATTTTTTCGATACTTTCAACACAATGTAATATAAAATCGTCTGAAAGGTAGATTATCCATGGTTCCTCATTACTTGTTGCTGCATCTATCCATGTTGATGGCCAATTTTCGTTTTTTATACGTTTCCAAAATCGCTTTCGCTCTTCAGGTGGCCATTCAAATCCAAAATGGAACATCTTGTTTCTATAAGAAAATAAAACTCTTAGCAAAATATCCAGATCGTTAGGAAGGAAATCCTTTAAACCTACAGCTTTGGATAATTGCAAAATACCTGCAACTAAATCTTTTCTTCGATGATTTTTAGTCCACACAAAATGACAGTCCCATGTGTCAATAGCTGCTTTCTCCCACCGTGAGTGATCATTGGGATGTTTATTGTCTGAGAAAAAATTATTTTTTATACCGAAAAAAGATTGATAAAAAATTGATTCCAGAAAAGGAGCTAACATTCCCACAGCAGCCATACTATGAGCTGCACTTTGATAGACAGAGCAATGAAATTTACACAGTTTTTTATCAATTAAATGCTCTATGTAGTCTTCTCTTTCTCCTTTTGCATTTTCTATAAAATCATCTATTTCATTAATGTCCTGAGTAGTTTTACTGCCCTTTTTTTTATGAACTGACAACAAACCCCTTATTGCTATCAGGTGGGCCTCGTAATCTAAATTAGGGATAACGGTACAAGCCCAATCATCAGGAGTCTCAGTTAATACTTCATCGATTTCTGATTGAATGAAAAATTTCTCGATATCAGAAGATTTTTTCATTATTTATAATCTCTTTTCTTCAAGCCCCAATGACACACATCACCTGCCGCCAACATGCGGGGCAATAAACTTGTCAATACCACCAAACTGTATACGGGGTTGGTGTTGAAAAACCGCTGCACTGTTGGCGGTCAGCGTGTATGTGATTGTGTACGCCCGGCATGGGCGTGAACTTATGGGGTGCAAGTCCCCTATACGTGAGTTCTGTTAACTTGAGTACTTGTTAGCACAAGTATTAGCCGAAAGCAAGGGTGGAATCGTGGGGGACAGTTCGAAGGGCTTGAGCAGAACGAAAGGCGAGCCGCAGGCGAGAGTGACCGCAGGCAACGGCAACCTGGAGTGCAAAACTATGAGCCGACGAACTTAAAACACCATATAAGGCCTGGTTTGCAGGGTAAGCCAGTACAACACGTCGAAGCCTTTGGATTCAGGGGACAGGATAAATGCTGTGGTTGTGTAGTGAAAATTCACGTTCTTATCCCAGTGAAATCTGCTTTGCTGGCATTGAGCATTTTTTGCAATAACTCCCGGCTTATGACCATACCTGGGAACCAATGTCCAGGAATCTTAGGTTGTTGCCTACTGTGATGGAACACGAATAATGGACATCACCTGTAAAAGATATTTCATTGTGCCTTTCAAGATAACTTGTCTGGGTACTGGGCAGGGTAGAGGACGTATACGATTGTCCGCAGGACAACCCACAGGGTGGGCAAAGCCCATCAACTCAGCATACATCATAGTAGCCAAACGCCGGGAGTAATGCCCCGGACATGATGAAAGGTTGAAAGTCAAGAGGGAAGGGAAAGGTGTTCATTAGCTCTGTGGATACAGTGAGTCCGAATGGAGGAGTAATGAATATGCGCATGATGGGAAACTGTCCTTCAAGTAATTTGCCCTATTACCCTGAAAATCGGATAAAGCGTACATTTTACACCAGAAACACAACTTTATGAGCGATAGGTGATTGAAAGTATAGGGTTTTTACACATATTTTGAAGGTGTATGTAATATTTATATACGTACACGTTAAGGGTGAATTATGCATGGTTTTAT